>CAJOOV010000145.1 GCA_905236265.1 uncultured Oscillospiraceae bacterium
CTGAATACCGGTCAGTTCAGCTTCATATCCCCGTCCCGGACCCAGCCCAGCCGCCGTACCCCCGCGTGGATCAGCAGGGAGAGCACCGCCGGCAGCACAAAGGAAACCAGCGCCAGGCCGATCCAATCCGTGGCCGTGATGGCGCTCCGGGTACCTGCCGCCAGCTCCGCCGCCCAGCCGGAGGTGACGCCGATCTGACCCACCAGGCCGCAGGTGCCCATGCCGGAGGACACGGCGGCGCCGTTCATCTCCAGCCGGAACAGGCAGGTGGCAATGGGGCCGGTGACGGCAGCGGTGAGGGTGGGGGCAATCCAAATGCGGGGGTTCTTGATGATATTGGGCATTTGCAGCATGGAGGTGCCGATGCCCTGAGACACCAGACCGCCCACGCCGTTTTCCCGGAAGCTCATCACCGCAAAGCCCACCATCTGGGCGCAGCAGCCCGCCACGGCTGCGCCCCCTGCCAGCCCGGTGAGCTGCAATGCGGCGCAGATGGCGGCAGAGGAGATGGGCAGGGTCAGTGCCACGCCCACCAGCACGCTCACCAGAATCCCCATAAGGAAGGGCTGGAGCACGGTTGCCATCATAATCATCTGTCCGAAGGCACTTGCCGCCGCCCCCAGCGCAGGGGCAATCAGTGCGGACAGTCCGATGCCCACGCCGATGGTCACCAGCGGTGTCACCAGAATATCCACCTTTGTCTCCTTGGACACAGCCTTGCCGATCTCCGAGGTGAGAATGGCCACAAACAGCACCGCCAGCGGCCCTCCTGCCCCGCCCAGAGCGTTGGAGGCAAAACCCACGGTCACCAGCGAAAACAGCACCAGCGGCGGGCATTGCAGGGCATAGCCGATGGCCACTGCCATGGCCGGGCCGCTCATGGCGGAGGCAAGGCCGCCCACAGTGTAATCCGTCCCCGCCACGGTTGCCACCGGGTTTGTGAGGAAGGGGATATGGAACTGGGTGCCCATGGTGTTAATGATCGTACCGATGAGCAGGGAGGCAAATAGACCGTTTGCCATGGCAGACAGGGCGTCAATCCCGTAGCGCTTGGCGGAAATCTCGATGTTCTTTCGTTTCAGAAATGCCTGAAGGTTGCTCATGTGCAAGCCCTCCTTATCTTGTCAGGTGTCTTGACAGCTTTCCGCAACATTATAACCGCTCTGTCCCATTTGTCAATTCACTTTTCCCGCTTTTGACAAAAAAGACGGCACGGAGCATTCCGAGCCGTCTTTGTTTTGTGGAATTGTTATCCCTCCAGCACTGCGCCCTTGTCGGCGGAGGTCACCAGCTTGGCATATCTTGCCAGATAACCGGATTTGACTTTCGGCTCCGGCATGACCAGCTTTTCCCGCCGCTGCGCCAGCTCCTCGTCGGAGACCTCCAGCGTAACGGAGTAGTTGGGGATGTCGATGGAGATAATGTCTCCCTCCTCCACCAGACCGATATTGCCCCCGGCGGCCGCCTCCGGGGAGACGTGGCCGATGGCTGCGCCCCGTGTAGCGCCGGAGAAGCGTCCGTCGGTAATCAGCGCCACACTCTCTCCCAGACCCATGCCGCAGATGGCGCTGGTGGGATTCAGCATCTCCCGCATACCGGGGCCGCCCTTGGGGCCTTCATAGCGGATGACCACCACGTCGCCGGGATGGATGCCCCCGGCGTAGATGACCTTGATGGCCTCCTCCTCGGAGTTGAACACCCGTGCCGGGCCGGAATGGCGCATCATCTCCGGGGCAACGGCGGACTGCTTCACCACGCAGCCATCAGGAGCCAGATTGCCGAACAGCACCGCAATGCCTCCGGTGGCCAGATAGGGGTTGTCAATGGGGCGGATGACCTCACGGTTCCGGTTCACGGCGTCCGCAATGTTCTCCCCCACCGTCTTGCCGGTGCAGGTCATCAGATCCGCGCGGATGAGTCCTGCGTCCGCAAGCTCCTTCATCACGGCGTAGACGCCCCCTGCCCTGTCCAGATCCTCCATGAAGGTGTTCCCTGCCGGGGCGAGGTGGCAGAGGTTGGGGGTTTTGGCGTTGTACTCGTTCACATGGGCAAGGTCAATGGACAGACCGCACTCGTGGGCGATGGCAGGCAGGTGGAGCATGGTATTGGTGGAGCAGCCCAGAGCCATATCCACGATTTCCGCATTGGCAAACGCCGCCTCGGTCATAATGTCACGGGGACGGATATTCTGCCGCAGCAGCTCCATCACCTGCATACCCGCCTGCTTGGCCAGACGGATACGGGCGGAGTAGGGGGCGGGAATGGTGCCGTTGCCCCGCAGTGCCATACCGATTGCCTCGGTGAGGCAGTTCATGGAGTTTGCGGTATACATGCCGGAGCAGGAGCCGCAGGAGGGACAGCAGTTCATCACATACTCCTCTACTCCCGCCTCGTCCAGCGTTCCGGCGTGGTAAGCGCC
>CAJOOV010000146.1 GCA_905236265.1 uncultured Oscillospiraceae bacterium
ACGGAGGAGTTTGAGGATACCTTGTCCCTGCTGGAGGAGGTGGAGTACGATGCCCTGTTCACCTTCATCTACTCCCCCAGAGAGGGCACTCCGGCGGCAAAAATGCCTGACCCTATGAGTAAAGAGGAGAAAAACCGCAATTTCCAGCGGCTGGTCAGCCTGCAAAACCGGATTTCCGCCAAAAAGCACGCCGCCTATGTGGGCAAGACCCTGCGGGTGCTGGTGGACGGGGAGAACACCGACGGCAAGCATACCCTCACCGCCCGCACCGACGGGGGACGGCTGGTGCATCTGGACGGGGATAAGCGCCTAGTTGGCACATGGCAGCAGGCAAAAATCACCGGCTCGTCCAACTGGGCGCTGTTTGGGGAACTGGTGTGAGGAGGAAAATGCCTTGAAATGTCCTCATTGCGGCGGTAACATGATGGACGGCAGGATGTGGATGCTGTCATCCAATCGCGATGCGATTCGGTTTCATCCATATGACAAAGGGGAAAAGAAGAAAAAAACAAACGGATGGATAAAACCTCAGGCGTGGTACTGCAAGCCCTGCAATAAAATCATTGCCTCATTCGCCGCCAAGGATGCCATTCTTTAGCGGGGGCGGTTCACGAATTGTCCACCCGTCCATCACATATCCCACAGATCAATTCAGAAGGAGCCTGAACCATGGCAGAACTCACCCCCATGCGGAGACAATACCTGCAAATCAAAGAGCAATACCCGGACTGCCTGCTGTTTTTCCGGCTGGGCGACTTCTATGAGATGTTTGACGAGGACGCAAAGACCGCCTCGGAGGAGCTGGATCTCACCCTGACCACCCGTGACCGGGGCAAGCCGGAGGAGGAGCGCACCCCCATGTGCGGCGTGCCCTACCACTCCTACGAGTCCTATCTGGCACGGCTGATTGCCAAAGGGTATAAAGTCGCCATCTGCGAGCAGACGGAGGACCCGGCGCTGGCCAAGGGGCTGGTGGAACGGGAGGTTATCCGGGTGGTCACCCCCGGCACAGTGGTGGAGTCCTCCATGCTGGAGGAGGGACGGAATAACTACATTGCCTCCGTCTGTCTGGAAGGAGAAGGGGGCGGGGTGTGCTTTTGCGACCTGTCCACCGGAACGGTGTCCGTGACGGGCTTTGCCGGGGAGCAGGCGGTGGAGCATATCTGCAACGAGCTTGCCCGCTTTGCCCCCAGAGAGGCGCTGCTCTCCCCCGGCTGCGTGGACAACCGGGAGGTGACGGCGCTTCTGGGGGACAAGCTGAACTGCCGCTGGGAGCCGGGGGAAAACCGGTTCGCACGGGAGAACGCCGCAAAGCAGGTGGAGGCGCAGTTTGACAACCCCGGCGCCCTGCCGGAGGATCGGCCATGGGCGATGCAGGCGGCGGGGGCGCTGATGTCCTATCTGCAGGAGACCCAAAAGACCGACCTGAGCTATATCAATACGCTGGAATACTACGCCGCCGAGGGCTATATGGAGCTTGACCTCACCGCCCGGCGGAATCTGGAGCTGACGGAAACCCTCCGGGGGAAGGAGAAGAAGGGGAGCCTGCTGTGGGTGCTGGATAAAACCCGTACCGCCATGGGCGGGCGGAAGCTGCGGCAATGGCTGGAGCGTCCCCTGCTCTCCCCGGTGGAGATCAACCAGCGGCTGAACGCCGTGGCAAATCTGGTGGATTCGCTGGTGGTGCGGGAGGAGCTGCTGTTCACCCTGCGGGAGATGACGGATTTGGAGCGGCTCATTGGCCGCATTGTCTATGGCAACACCAACTGCAAGGACTTGCAGGCTTTGGGGGTGGGGCTGAGTAAGGTGCCCCGGATTCTGGAGCTGCTGCAGAACCAGACCTCCCCCATGCTCCAGAGCCTGCGGGGGGAGCTGAGGGAGCTTGCGCAGCTGCGGGACACCCTCGCCGCCGCCATTGTGGACGACCCGCCCTTTCTGGTGCGGGAGGGGGGCATGATCCGCACGGGCTACAACGAGGAGGTGGACTACCTGAACCACGTCCTCACCGACAGCAAGAGCATGATTGCCGACATCGAGGCGAAGGAGCGGGAGCGTACCGGCATCCGTACCCTGCGGGTGCGGTATAACAAGGTGTTCGGCTATTACATCGAGGTGCCCCGTGCCCAGTCCGAGCATATGCCTGAGGACTATGTGCGCAAGCAGACCCTTGCCAACAACGAGCGGTTTATCAATAACGAGCTGAAGGAGCTGGAAAACACCATCTTCAACGCAAGAGAGCGCATCGGAGATTTGGAGTACCGGCTATTTTCTGAGCTGCGGGACCAGTGCGCCACCCATGCCGAGGAGATTCAGCGCACGGCAAATGCCATTGCCCAGATCGACGTGCTGGCCGCCCTTGCGGATGTGGCGGTGCGGAATCAATACTGTATGCCCACCGTGGACGACTCTACTGCCATTGAAATCGTAGACGGGCGGCACCCTGTGGTGGAGCGGGTGCTGAAGGACAGCTTTTTTGTCCCCAATGATACGTTGATGGACGGAAAGCAGGAGACCCTTG
>CAJOOV010000147.1 GCA_905236265.1 uncultured Oscillospiraceae bacterium
ACACTCTCAAGGGACTGCACCAAAAGGGACATATACTCATAGATATAGAATACGGAGTGGAGGTTGCGGTATTCATAGGGCAGGAGATTCATGTCGTAGAAGGTTTCCAAAACCTCCTTTGCCCACTGGAAATCCTTTTCCAGCACCTCGATTCTGTCCCTGCTGCGGGTGAGAAGGGTCTGGGCGTCTGCGGTATCCATCTCCAGAGGAAGCGCCGCAGCCGCAGGGCTTGTTTCCGGCGATGGACGGCGGGTGGAGACGGTGTCCGAATTGATGGACGACACAAGCCCCCAGACAAGAAAGAGAACCAGCCCCAGAAAGAGGTAAATATACGCCGTATAGTTATGGGGTGTGTCGTTGAGAAGATCAGAGACGAAAACCCATACCTCCCATGCGATAAAGGAGACAAAGAAGAGAATCCAGAGGACGTTGCCCAGCTTACTGCCAATCACGCCGCTGGAGGTTTTTTTCTTTTCAATGGGAAAGGAGAGCCGCTGATACAGCAGGGCGTTGCGGTCTTTTTCCCGGCGGAGCCTCTTCTTGATCTCGTGCAGGGCAAGCTCCAGATCTCTCACATCCCGCAGATATATCAATTCAGCCGAACGATCCATGCACGCCCTCCCCCTCTGAAAAGATAAAACACTACCGTATATATTATATCTGATTTTCAAAAGACAGTCAATATAGGGGGAAAAATAGTGAGAGATATGATTCCGCAGGAAATCTCCGGCGGGCAGGACGGGAAATGTTGACAGGCCGCCGCCGGCATGATAATATAAAGCAGTTGTAACAACAGCTTAGCGGGCTGATTATGATGGATAACAGAGAGATTTCGCAAAATGCGTGAATTGCTGCGTTGAAGGGGAAGAGTAGCACAGCGCCGACCGGCAGAGAGGACGGGTCATCGGGTGAAAGCCTGTCCGGGTACGGGTTGTGGGAAGTGCGCCCCGGAGCGGGAGGGCAATGCCTCCGGTGGAGCCGCCGTTACCGGCCTTGAGTGAGAAATGAGAGTGGAACCGCGGATTATGACCGCCTCTTGCAGTGGTGCAGGAGGCGTTTTTTTGTTTGGAGCGTGAGACATGTTTCGTTATCTGAATGAGACCCTCGAGGCATATCAGGCCAGAGATCCCGCCGCCCGGAGCAAGCTGGAGGTTTTCCTGCTCTATCCCGGCGTGCGTGCCACTATCGACCATCAGCTCGCCCATTTCCTCCATACCCACCACATGCCCTTTCTGGGCAGGGCGGTGAGCCAGATTGCCCGCTTCTGGACGGGCATCGAGATTCACCCCGGCGCAAGGATCGGCAGGCGGCTGGTGATTGACCACGGCATGGGCATCGTCATCGGTGAGACGGCGGAGATCGGAGACGATGTACTGCTCTATCAGGGAGTCACGCTGGGGGGCACCGGCAAGGATCAGGGCAAGCGCCATCCCACTATCGGCAATAACGTGCTCATCGGTTCCGGCGCCAGAGTGCTGGGCCCCTTCACTGTGGGAGACGGCGCCAGAATTGCGGCGAATGCCGTGGTGCTGCGGGAGGTGCCCCCGGATTCCACCGCCGTGGGCGTGCCCGCCCATATCGTGAAGGTGGCAGGGCAGCGGGTGGCCTTTGCCAGCAGCGTTGACCAGATTCACATCACCGACCCGGTGAACGAGACGATGAAATCCCTGCTCTCCCGTGTGGAGTTTCTGGAGCGGGAGCTGGACCACCGTAAGGGCATGGACTATGAAAAGCTGAAAAACCACGCAAAGGAGGAGACATAAATGGAAATTTATAATTCAATGACCCGGCGCAAGGAGGAGTTTGTGCCCATCGAGGAGGGAAAGGTGAAGATGTACGCCTGCGGCCCCACGGTGTACAATCTCATCCATGTGGGCAACGCCCGTCCCATCATTCTCTTCGACGTGCTGCGCCGCTATCTGGAATACAGGGGCTATGAGGTCACCTTTGTCCAGAACTTTACAGACGTGGACGACAAGATCATCAAGCGTGCCAACGAGGAGGGCATCACCTCTCAGCAGGTGGCGGAGAAGTACATTCAGGAGTATTTCACCGATGCAAAGGGTCTGGGCGTGCGCCCTGCCACCATCCACCCCAAGGCCACGGAGACAATGGACGAGATCATAGCCTTTGTCCAGACGCTGATAGAAAAGGGCTATGCCTATGCGGTGCCCAGCGGGGACGTGTACTACCGCACCCTGAAATTCAAGGGCTATGGAAAGCTGTCCCACCAGCCCATTGAGGATCTGCAGTCCGGCGCCCGCATTGACATTAACGACGAGAAGGAGAACCCGTTGGACTTTGCCCTTTGGAAGGCCGCCAAGCCCGGCGAGCCCTACTGGGATTCCCCTTGGGGTCAGGGAAGGCCGGGCTGGCACATTGAGTGCTCTGCCATGAACCGGAAGTTTCTGGGTCCCACCATTGACATCCACTGCGGCGGTGAGGATCTGCAGTTCCCCCACCACGAGAACGAGATCGCCCAGTCCGAGGCGGCAAACGGGGTGCCCTTTGCCCACTACTGGATGCACAACGGCTTTCTGAATATCGACAACAAAAAAATGTCCAAATCGCTGGGCAACTTCTTCACCGTGCGGGATGCCGCCGCAGTCTATGGCTATGAGCCGATTCGTATGTTTATGCTCTCTGCCCACTACCGCACGCCCCTGAACTATTCCAGAGAGTCTCTGGAGCAGGCGCAGGCGGCGCTGGAGCGGCTGTATACGGCCAAGGATAACCTGACCTTCCTTGCGGACAACGGCGCACAGGGCGGCCCCAACGCCGCTGAACAGGCGGTTTTGGAGCAGGCGGACAGCTTCCGGGAGCGGTTTGACGCCGCCATGGACGATGATTTCAACACTGCAGACGCTGTCTCTGTGCTGTTTGAGGTGGTTCGAGCCGCCAATAAGGCCGTGGGGGAGGAGCCTACCAGAGAAGGCGCCGCTGCCCTGCTGAAGCTGGTGCTGGAATTTACCGACGTTCTGGGTCTGCTCTACGGCAGGGAGGAGGAGAGTCTGGACGACAAGGTGGAGGCGCTCATTGCCCAGCGCCAGCAGGCGAGAAAGGAGCGCAACTGGGCGGAGGCCGACCGCATCCGGGACGAGCTGAAGGCAATGGGCATCACCCTGATGGACACCAAACAGGGCGTGCAGTGGAAAAAGGACTGATACAAGTATTTTGCGAAATGCGCTCACGGAGCGTTCCGCATATAGCAGCAGGAAAGGGGCTGTCTCACTTGCGAGACAGCCCCCTTGTCGTATATCCTGCTTACCCCAGCACCTCTTTTGCGATCATAGCGCTCTCACGGGCATCCTTTGCGTAGAAATCAGCCCCGATCTCTCTGGCATACTCCGGCGTGAGCACAGCCCCGCCCACCATCACCTTGCACTCGTGCCCGCTCTCCCGCAGGGCACGGATGGTTCTTGCCATACTCTCCACGGTGGTGGTCATGAGGGCGGACAGCCCCACCAGCTTCACATCCTCCCGGATGGCGGTCTCCACCACCCGCTGCACCGGCACATCCCTGCCCAGATCAATCACCCGGTAGCCGTAGTTTTCCAGAATGACCCGGACGATATTCTTGCCGATGTCGTGGATGTCCCCCTCCACGGTAGCCAGCAGAATCTTCCCCCGGCTGATGCGCGCTCCGCCCTTGGACAGGATGGCCTCCCGAATCACCTCAAACGCCTCGCAGGAGGCGTTGGCGGAGTTGATGAGCTGGGGGAGAAAGATTTCCTGACGTTCATACCGCTCTCCCACGGCGTCCAGCGCCGGTATCAGCACATTGTTTACAATCTCCATCTCATCCATGGTGCGCAAAAGCTCCCCGGTGAGACGGCGGCACTCCGCCCCCAGACCCTTGGCAATGGCAGAGGGCAGATCGCTCTCCCCGGCGGCGGGGACAGGGGCAGGGGCAGGGGAGACATTGCGGAAGCGCTCAATATATGCCTCTGCGTCCCTGTCCTCCCCGGAGAGCACCCGGAAGGCGGAGACAGCGTCCATGATCTGCTTCTGGTTGGGGTTGACAATGGGCAGATCAAGGCCGCAGGTCATGGCCTGCGTGAGAAACGTCCCGGTGAGAACCAGCCGCTCCGGAAGCCCGAAGGAGATATTGCTCACCCCCAGAACGGTGTGCAGCCCCAACTCCTCCTTCACCATCCTCACCGCCCGCAGGGTCTCCACTGCCTGCGCCTGCTGGGCGGACACGGTGAGGGTGAGGCAGTCAATCAGCACGTCCTGTCTGGGAATGCCGTAGGACAGGGCGGCGTCCAGAATCCGCCGGGCAATGGCAAAGCGGTCCTCTGCGCTCTGGGGTATGCCGTTTTCATCCATGGTCAGCCCCACCACGGCTGCGCCGTATTTCCCCGCAATGGGCAGCACGGCATCCAGCACCTCTGCCTTTCCGTTGACGGAGTTGACGATTGCCTTACCGTGATACCGCCGAAGACCCGCCTCAATGGCCTTGGGGTTGGAGGAGTCAATCTGCAAGGGCAGCGCCACCATGGACTGCACAGCGTCCACCACTGCCTCCATCATGGCAGGCTCGTCCACCCCCGGCAGTCCCACATTGATGTCCAGAATGTCCGCCCCGGCCTCCTGCTGTTCGATGGCCTGATTCAGGATATAGTTGAGATCGCCCTCCCGCAGCGCCTGCTGAAAGCGCTTTTTTCCCGTGGGATTGATTCGCTCTCCGATGACCCGCACGCCGTCCAGCGCCACGGCATGGGAGGCGCAGCATACCCCCTGCCTTGTCACCGCCGGGCGCTGCGCCGGAGACAGGGGAGAGAGCACGCCCTTCAGAGCGGCGAGAAAGGCGGGATTTGTGCCGCAGCATCCCCCCAGATAGCCAGCGCCCAGCGGGAGGAAGGCGGACATCTGAAGGGCGAACTCCTCCGGGGTGATGTGGTACTGATTGGTCTCCGGGTCAGGCAGTCCGGCGTTGGGCTTGACGATGAGAGGCAGGGAGGTCCACTGTGCCAGCTCCTCCACCAGCGGCAGAACCTCACGGGGGCCCAGGGAGCAGTTGATTCCCACGGCATCCACCCCCAGCCCCTCCAGCGTCAGCGCCATAGCGGGGACGGTGCAGCCGGTGAAGGTGCGCCGGTTCTCCTCAAAGGTCATGGTGACAAATACAGGAAGGGAGCTGTGTTCCTTTGCCGCAAGCACTCCGGCACGCACCTCCCCCAGATCGGACATGGTCTCAAAAACCACCAGATCCGCCCCGGCCTGCGCCCCGGCCTCCACCATCTCCTGAAAGATACGGTAGGCATCGTCGAAAGACAGCGTGCCCAGCGGCTCCAGCAGCTCTCCGATGGGGCCGATGTCCAGCGCCACCCAGGCCGCCGTGCCCCTTGCGGCATTGCGGGCAAGGCGCACTGCCTGAGCGATGACCTGACCGGGGGTATAGCCGGAGCCGGAGAGCTTTCGGGCGTTTGCGCCAAAGGTGTTGGTGTAGATGATACTGCTCCCGGCTTCAATATAGCTTTTATGAATGGCTGTTACCGTCTCCGGGGCGGTGAAGCAGAGCAGCTCCGGCCTGCGGCCAAGCTCCAATCCGGCACGGAGCAGCTCCGTGCCCATGGCACCGTCCAGCAGAACAGGGGGCGGGGAAGAGATCAAATCAGACACAGGAATTGCCTCCTTTGCGAAATGGGCAGCTCTGGAACATGGAGCAGCCCCGGCAGCCATCCTCCCGCCGGGAAACGGCACGGCGGGACAGCCCCAGTACCGCGGTGACGGATTTCCGGGGAATCATCAGCCCGGTGGGGGAGAGAGTCAGCCCTATGCGCCGCTGTGCGTCCAGCAGCTCACACAGCTCCCGCTGGTGGCTCAGGGGCAGATCGCCGTAGCCGGGACTGAAACGCCCGGTGAGGTGCAGACCATCGCTCGCAAACCGGGTGCGAAGCGCCGCCTCCAAATCGTTGCACACCGCCTCCACCGCCTCGGAGGCGCAGGCATCCAGCACCGTAGCAAAGGCGAGATCCCGCACCTCCCAGCGCATGAGAAGCCGTTCTATGTCAGAGCCCAGCGTGACCGCCATGAGTACGGCCTGAGAACATCCGGCAAGGTGCCGGCGAATATCCTCCCCCTGAAGCTCCAGCGCCGTCTCCCCCACCCGGCTCCCCTGCAGGGGAAAGCAGCGCCAGACGGATTTGGGACGGATGGTGTCCAGCACATGGGCGCAGCCCCGCTCCACCGCCTGCGTCATAGAGGCGGGGGGCGATGGGGCAGTGCAGCCCAGATAGCGCAGAATCTCCCTCCGGTTTAGCTGCAGCGATGACATGAGACCACCTCCGTGGAAACACCGCCGTGATCCTCCGACTGATGGGATTCATCCATAGTGAACCCGGCACAGTGGGGCTGGTTTCGTTGTTTATGACAGTATCAGTATAGCGTGTAAATTCATAAAAGCAAGAAAAAACCCGGTCAGAGACCGGGAGAAAAGAATCAGTCCTTGGAACGCTCTTTTTCTTCTGTCACCCAGCGCTTAAACGTTCCCGGAGAAACATTCAGCATCTGGGAGGCGGAACGGGCACTGATCTGTCCGTCTGCGTACATCTCGTACACGCTCTGGAAACGGCGAGGACGCTTCGCTGGGGGACGGCCCAGACGAACGCCACGCTCACGGGCATTCTGCAGACCTGCCGTCTGCTTCTGCACCAGTAGAGCCCGACGCTCCGCTTCGTCTTCGGCAATGATCGCCAACACCTGAGAGGAGAGGGTTTCATCGCCAATCAATGCAATGATTCTGTCTTGATTTTCCTGCAACATAGGGTTGTTCCCCCCTTCATTTAAAAACGATTTGCATAACCTCCCTCTATGTTGATTTTATACAAATTCGCTCATTCTGTCAAGCTATTTTCATATCAGAAATTTAGAATAGCCCGTTTTTTGAATGACAAAGGGGAAACCGGCAGGGTTGAGCTGTGATGCACATGCGTGAAGGGGGTGCGCTGAGGCAGGTTACTGAGGTTTGCCGCTGACAGAGCAGCCCACATTTCTCAACTGGGCCACAGGGTCAATGCTGTCCGCCGTGGCAGGGGGGAAGAACTCGTTCACGGGGAAGTCCACCCGCTGGAAGAGCTGGCAGGGGTCTTCGTCGGGGCCGGTGCCGCAGTCGCACTCCGTGTCCGGCATACAGTAGTCATACACGGGAATCACCATCTGGGAGTCCCGCTCCAGCCGCATCAGGGTAAACTGACCCAGCGTGACCCAGAGCTGGCGGTCAGGGGATGCCTCCAGCTCGATCTCCTCGTCAAAGGTGTCCAGAATGGCCTGAGGCACATCGGGGGCAGGGGTGACGGGACACACGCTCTGGGTGCAGTCCATCATCCGCATACTCAGCAGGATGGGGTCGACGGCCTCTACCACAGCGGTGGGCAGCTCGTCAGTGAGACTCAGGCGCTCCTCGCTGGGCTGCCCCAGATCGGAGGAAAAGACCTTTGCGCTGCCCTGAGAGCCGAAGAGCATACACCGCTTTGCGTACAGGGCAAGGCCGGTGAGGGTGGCGGGACGGGTGGAGCCTTGTGCGTAGGCATCCGCCGTAATGCGGTAGTAGTATTGGCTGTCAATGGTGTAGAACCCCCGCTGGAAGCCCATGGGCTCCACGGAGACGGTGATATACAGCAGCTCTGCCCGTCCGGAGCGGACGGACTGGGCGCTGTTCAGCGCAGTCTGGCTGCTGACGGTGGGATAGACCCGCAGATCCTCCATACAGTCTCTGGACTGGCAGGAATCATAGACTTTCTGGGTATGAATACAGGTTGCCTCACGGATTTGGGTATCCTCGTTCACCGGGCCGGGCATGACGGTATCAGGCATAAAATGACCTCCACATCAGAATGGATTGGGGCGTTGCGCCCTTGAACCATTCTATGTGGAGGCGAAAAAAGGGTGCGGGTATCTTTATCCCACGAAGCTGTCCAGCTTTTCAATCAGGCTGCTTGCCCTTGTGGTAGAGATGGTGTTCAGGAAAATCACATCGTCGATGCCCCAATTCCTGCACATCTGCGCCAGCTTCCGATCGTCCACCTGAGAGACATAGCGGTAATCAATGATATAGGTGTACTGATAGTTGTCCACAAGGAAGGGGGCGAAGGCGTTGCCGTAGGACTCTTTAATCAGCATCACGGCGGAGCCGTCGTCCTTTTCCGGGTTTTCGATATAGCTGAGGGGATTGTCTCCGCCGATAAAGGTGCCGTATTTATTCCCGGCGGAGGCGTTGGACACATTTCCGATGATGAGATAGAGCCAGTCGGAGATGTCCTTTGTGGTGATGTGGATATTGTTGGTGGCCGGGGACTCGTAGGCAAACACGGTGTCCGGGTGCTCCTTCATGGCGGAGGACTTGGTGGAGTTATAAAAGGTGCCCAGAAAGCCGGGATACTCGTGCTCTGTGTAGTAATCCAGCGGCGTGGGCTTCAGCCCGGCGGCGGCGCAGAACTGCTCATAGGCACGGTATGCCCCCAGCGCCGTCCAGTGGTGGTCTGTGCGGAAATACAGGTATTCCCCCTCCAGAGAGTGCTTCAGCAGGGCGTTATACACGGCAACGGCGTGTACCTTGTCCCCGTAGCTGGAATACATATAGTCAATGGCCTTCTTCTGGTCGGAGGTGTTCACCTGCTCCTGCACATCAGCGGGGACACAGATGCCCATACTGTTGGGCACAATGATGGAGAAAACCCTTGAAACGCCGTCCAACTCCTCCGCTGCCCGGTTAATGGCGCCGGTGTAGCGGTCGGCGGAGTCCAGCACGAAGTTGTAATACTCATAGGCGGCATCGTCAATGCTCAGCACTGCGCTGAGCTGCTCCACCACCGCATCGTCATCCAGCTCCGGGATGACCAGATCATCCTCCCCGCCGTCCTGTGCCTGCGCAGACTGACCGTCCTGCACAGAAGGCTGCGTCGGCGCTTCCGTTTCCTCCTCGGTGGGTGCATCGGTGACCGCCTCAGTGGGTGCTTGGGTCACGCTTTCCGTCTCCGCCTCGGCGCTCTGCTCAGTGACAGGCTGCTCAGTCTCTGCCTGAGATGGCTCCTCCGGAGGGAGGACAGCCAGATCCCGGAAGGAGGAATCCGCATCCGGTGCGTCGGGAATGTCATCTGCCTGCTGCACCTGCCCGGTGATTCTCCGGGTCTGGAAGCCGTAGAGCTGTTCCACCCGGTTCTCCACGGCGAGGAACCCGTCCCGGAGGGGGAAGGTGTCGGCAAACCATGTGGTCACGCCGGAGAAAAAGGAGCCGTCCCACACGGCGGCCAGAGAGAAGGCGGGAAAGGCCGTGAGGTTCCGGTTTTCCTGAGGGGAATAGGAGGGGCGCAGGGGGAAGAGCATGGCAAGAAGGGTCAGGGCGGCGACGGCACCGGTAAAGCTGTACAGCCGCAAAACCGTCCCTCTGGGCTTCTTTTTGGGCTTCTGATCCTGATAGAGGGCAAAGGGCTCCCGCCGGGAACGGTGGGTGATAATATAGACCTTCAATTGTATGCGGCGTATGAGACTGCGCACACGCCGCAGAAGGGAGCCGGAGTGGTTATCAGACACAATATCACCGCCTTAAAAACGATAATACAGGAAGGGATTGTACTGGTCTCCCACCAGCGCAGCGGTGGAGAGCACCAGAAGCAGAACCGGATAGAGCGCCTGGGCACAGGTCCAGCTGCGCTGGAACAGGGGCATTGCGTCGATAGAGGCGTTGACCCTGCGGCAGAGGTTGCGAAGCATAGGAGTGCAGGCGAGGACGGCAAAGAGAAGGAACACAAAATTGCTGCGCAGCAGCAGCGTCGTCTCCAAATCCGTCACAGGATTGCCATTGCCGCAGAGCAGACCCTGAAGGGCAATGCGCAGGCTGGACAAATCGGTGATGCGAAACAGCAGCCAGCCCAGAGCGACCACGGCCAGCAGATAGGCATGGCGCACAAGGGAGGGTATTTTGTCCAGAAACCGGGCGAGGACAAACTTTTCCACCAGCAGGAACAGCAGATAATACCCGCCCCAGAGGATAAAGTTCCAGTTGGCGCCGTGCCAAAGCCCGGTGAGCAGCCATGTCACTGCCAGATTGCGCAGCTGAACTGCCTTCCCGCAGCGGTTGCCGCCCAGAGGGATATAGACGTAATCCCGGAAAAAGCTGCTCAGGGACATGTGCCAGCGCCGCCAGAACTCCGTCACGGAGGCGGCGGTGTAGGGATAGTCGAAGTTCTCCCGGTAGTGGAAGCCCACCATTCTGCCCATGCCGATTGCCATATCGGAGTAGGCGGAGAAGTCCAGATAGATCTGCAGGGTATAGCATACCACGCCCAGCCACAATGACAGCGCCGAGCGGGAGGCAAGCTGGCTTGCCATCTCCCCAGAGGCCAGCGCCGTGGGACAGAGAAAGGAGTCGGCCAGAGAGCCGCAGGGATTGGCCAGCATGGCCTTTTTGGCAAGCCCCACCGCAAACCGGGATGCCCCCTCCACCCTGTCCTGACGTGTGGCATAGCGCCACTCAATCTCGTCTGCCACATGGGAGTAGCGGACAATGGGGCCGGCGATGCACTGGTGAAACAGGCTCACATACAGCAGCAGCCTCCAGAAGCTCCGCTGAGCAACCACGTCCCGGCGGTAGACATCCACCACATAGCTGACAAGCTGGAAGGTATAAAAGCTGATGCCGATGGGCAGGGCAATCTGGGGCACCTGCGCAGGAAAGCCGAACCAGTGGGAGGTGGTGTTGAGCAGAAATGTTAAATATTTAAAGATGCACAAAAGCCCCAGATCAATCCCCAGCGCTCCCAGAAGGCAGGCTCTGCGCTGGAGATAGGAGCGCCCCGGCGCATCCATCACCCGGCACAGGAGCCAGTCCGCAAGGGTCATTCCCAGCAGAATCAGTACATAGGCCGGGCCTGCCCATGCGTAGAACAGCAGGGAAAAGGCCAGCAGAACCCGGTTTCTCCACCGCATGGAGGGAGCCAGACGGTAACAGATCATACACAGGGGGAAAAAGGCGAACAGAAAGAACAGACTGGAAAAAACCAATTCAAATCACCGTGTTTCAAGGTAAGTAGAGATAGTCTATGCAGAAAGCGGCGCAATAACACCGCCGAAAAAACGCCGGCACCCGCCGCCGTCAGCCTATCAGTTTACCATAATCATAAGCTGTCTGCAAGAGGCGAATCCGGTCAGAAGCGACAAAATAGCGCCTGAAGAAACCGGCTTTTAAAGGGCGATTGACGGGAAAGGGGGAATCGCTTATACTGAATCTGCGAAGAAACAGACTGTCCCTGCCGCTGGCATGGACATACAGGAGGCGGAGGAAATGGAAATAGAGCGGAAATTCTGGCTGGACGGGTTCCCGGAGGGGCTGCAGCCGGTGCGCCGTATGCAGACATGGCAGGGCTATCTCTACACAGACCCCAACGAGGTGCGTATCAGAAAGAGCGTGGAGGAGGATACAGGGCACACCCGCTACCGCCTGTGCATCAAGTCCGGGGGAGACCTGTCCCGCACGGAGGTGGAGACGGAGCTGACGGAGGGGCAGTTTCAGGAGCTGTGCGGGCTGTTGGAGCCGGGCAGGGCGCTGATTCATAAGGATTACCGTGCCTACCGGCTGGAGGACGGGCTGACTCTGGAGTGCTCCATTGTGGACGAGGGCGCCTTCTCCTACGCCGAGGTGGAGTTTGACAGCGAGGAGGCGGCCAAGGCGTGGCAGCCCCCGGCGTTTCTGGGCAGGGAGACCACCTACGAGGGGGGCTTTAAGATGAAGCACTATTGGCTGAAACGCTCTCTGAGGCAGGAATGAGGGCGGATATGCCCTGATTGCCCTGATTCACCTTCTCCCCCCTTGCGCACAAGTTGTTATCGTTGTATAATAATCTGATAAGCCAAACGTCAAAAAACACTGACCTGCGCTGGTTTCTGCCGCAGGAGAGTCAGGAGAGCCGGATATGAGGAAACATCTTGCCATTATCGGCGCCAGCTATCTGCAGCTTCCGCTGATTGAAAAGGCAAAGGAGCTGGATTATGTCACCCACGTCTTTGCATGGCGGGAGAACGCCGTGGGGGAGGCGGCGGCGGATCATTTCTACCCCATCAGCATTGTGGAGAAGGACGAAATACTGGAAAAGTGCCGGGAGATCGGCATCTGCGGCATTTGTACCATTGCCTCCGATCTGGCAGCGGTGACGGTAAACTATGTGGCAAATGCGCTGGGCCTGCCCGGAAACTCCATGCAGGCAACGCTGCTGAGCACCAATAAACACGAAATGCGCAAGGCGTTTCAGCGCCGGGGCGACCCCAGCCCTGCCAGCCTGCTGGTGGATGAGAGCACACAGCTTGACGCTTTGCAGCTTCGCTTTCCGGTCATCGTCAAGCCCACCGACCGCAGCGGCAGCCGGGGCATCTACAAGCTGGACAGCCGGGAGCATCTCCGTGAGGCGGTGGCGGCGGCGCTCAGCGCAGGATTTGAGAAAAAGGCGCTGATTGAGGAATTTGCCCAGGGAGAGGAGTACAGCGTGGAGTACATCTCCTACCACGGAGAACACCACTTCCTCGCCATGACACAGAAATTCACCACAGGCGCTCCCCACTTTATCGAGACGGGACATTTGGAGCCTGCCCCGGTGGACGATGAGACCCTGAACCGGGTGCGTCAGGTGGTGGAACATGCGCTGGATACGCTGGGGCTGGAAAACGGAGCGTCCCACTCTGAGCTGAAAATTGACTCTGACGGCACAATCCGCATCATTGAGATCGGCGGGCGCATGGGGGGAGACTGCATCGGCAGCGACCTTGTCTACTATTCCACCGGGATTGATTTCACCCGTGCCGTGATTCAGGTTGCCTGCGGCGAGGCGCCGGATCTGCGCCCCACCCATCCTCCCCAGAGCGCACGGGTGGTCTTTCTGTTCACACAGCAGGACTTGGAGGAGTACCGGCGCTTGTGCCGGGAGGAGCCGGAACGGCTGCTGCGGCTGGTGGATCTGCATCTGGAATTTCTGGGAAAGAGCACCGACAGCTCCAACCGGGCGGGATGCTATATTGTCAGGGCTTAACGCCCGGAGAGGTACGATATGAAAAAAATCATGATTCTGGGTGCCAGCTACTCCGTCGTCCCCCTGATTCAGGCGGCGAAGAGGCTGGGGCTGTATACGATTGCCGCCAGTATTCCGGGGGAGTATCCCGGTTTTGACGAGGCGGACGAGGCGTGCTTTGTGGACATCACTGACCCCGAGGCCGTGCTGGAGCAGGCAAAGGGGCTTGCCATTGACGCTGTGGCCACCTGCTGTATGGATGTGGGACTGCGTGCGCAAGGAGCTGTCTGCTCCGCTTTGGGACTTCCGGGGCCGGGGCGGGAGACAGTGGAGCGCTGCACGAATAAATACCGGATGAAGGAGGCGTTCCTTGCCGGGGGCGTCAACACGGCGAGATTTGTGCGCATCGGCTGCGAGGCGGATTTGGAGCCTGCCATGGAGCAGCTCAGGTTCCCCCTGATTATCAAGGCGGTGGATCAGATGGGCAGCCGGGGCATCTTCCGCTGCGATACGCCTGAGCAGGTGCGGGAGAACTACCCCAAAAGCATGGCAGCCAGCAGACAGAGCTACTGCGTGCTGGAGGAGTTTCTGGTGGGGGAAATGTTTGGCATGGAGGCGATGTTCCAGCATGGGGAGCTGGTGTATCTCCTGCCGATGAACAACGACCTGCGCAACGGCAACCCGCCCTTCCCCATCGGCCATTCCGTTCCGTGGAGCCATCAGGAGCAGCTCTATGCCAAGGCGGAGGAGCAGGTCATCCGGGCGGCAAAGGCGCTGGGCTGCACGGACTGTCCCATGGACTTTGATGCTATGCTGGTGGGAGATGAGGTATACCTGATTGAGGCCACCGCCCGTGCCGGTGCCACAGGCATTGCGGACATGGTAAGCATTTACTATGGCGTGAACTACTTTGAGGTGATTGCGGCGCTTGCCATGGGGCAGCCGGTGGGGGGATACTTCGCCGGAAAGGCGCTGACGCCCTGTATGACCCATCTGTTTTCCTCCGCAGGCACGGGAAGGCTGGCAGGCATTGAGAATCACGCCCCCCTCTCGGAGCAGATTGTGGAGCTGGCCTTTAACGTCTCCCCCGGAGACGAGGTTCGCAGGATGACCAATGGCCGTGACCGGATTGGACAGGCCATTGTCAAGGGCGCTTCGGTGGAGGCCTGCAGAGCGTGCCTGTCGGACGCAATGGGGAAAATCATTCTGGAAATAGAGGAAGAGGAACATGCTGGTATCCATCGTTATCCCGTGCTATAACTCAGAGAGTACGATTGAGAAGGTAGTTGATCTGTGCGTGGAGCAGTTCAGCCAGATGCCGGAGTACGAATGTGAATTTGTGCTGGTGAACGATTGCTCCCCCAAGGACAATACCTACCGGGCAATCCGCCGCTGTGCGGAGCGCTACCCCTTTGTCAAGGGCGTCAACTTTGCCAAGAATTTCGGGCAGCATAATGCGATTATGGCAGCGCTGCGCTACGCAAAGGGGGATTTGATTGTGGGTATGGACGATGACCTGCAGACCCATCCCTCCCAGCTCCCGATTCTGCTGGACAAGATGGCAGAGGGCTATGACGTTGTGTTCGGCGTCTATGAGAAGAGGGCGTTTAACTGGTTCAAGAACCTGACCAGTGAGATCGCCGCATTTATCACATGGCATCTGGTCAGCCGCCCCAAGGGAATCGAGGCGAGCAATTACTGGGTCATACGAAAGTATGTGCGGGATCAGGTCATCAAGTATACCAGCAATGAGATCTATCTATCCATGCTCTTTTTCCGCACCACCTCCAATGTGGGGAACGTAAAAATCACCCATTTCAGCAGGGAAAGCGGCACCTCCAACTATACGTTCTTCAAGGGCTTGAAGCTGTTTATGACCTTTCTGAACTTCACGGTGCTCCCTCTCCGGCTTGCAACGGTCTTTGGCGCTGCCTTTTCCTTTGTGGGACTGCTCTCCGCCCTGCTGACCATCATCAGAAAGCTGCTCGACCCCACCATCCAGTCCGGCTGGTCCTCTTTGATGTCGGTGATTCTGATTCTGTTCGGGTTCACCTTCCTGATGCTGGGCGTCATTGGCGAGTATGTGGGCAACCTGATTCAGGACTCCACCCATTCTCCCCAGTATGTGGTTCGTGAGACGGTGAATATTGACCCGGAGGGCGAAAAAAAGACACTTCCCGAGGCGTGCGGGTCTGGACAGGTGAAGTGATGGA
>CAJOOV010000148.1 GCA_905236265.1 uncultured Oscillospiraceae bacterium
GGCTGTCTGCGGAGCAGACTGGGGGAGTGAGCGTAGCAGACTGGGGGAGTTGGATAAAACGGAGGGGGCTGTCACGAAGTGACTAGGAGAGTAAGCCCGCCCCAAAACAGAAAGAAAGTGCGTATGTTCAACGCTCCTGCGGTGAACATACGCACTCTTTTTTTCCGAAAACCCTGCCCCGGTTTCTTCTCAGTCCAGCCCGTAGGCAATGCCGTAGGGCCACCCAGCGAGACTGCCAAGGTCATACACTGCCTGATACCCCAGCGCCTCCAGCTTCACCGCCGCCTTGTGGCTGCGATAGCCGGAGCGGCAATAGACCAGCACCGGGGTGGACAGGGACGGGATACAGCCTGCCGCCGTGTCCCGGCTGATGCGGTTGACCCCCAGCAGCACCGCTCCCGCCGCATGGCCGGAGATGTATTCATCCTCCTCCCGTACATCCAGCAAAACAGCGTTGGTCTTTTCCTCCATCAGCCGTTTTGCCGCCGGGAAATCCAGCTTCTGAATCACAACGATCTTCCTCTCCTGTTATTACCCGCCCATTTTAGCACAGCGCACCGGGGCGGGTCAATCCGGCGGGGAGGATGATTTTTTCATAATTCCCCCTGCCGGTGGTTTGCAGGGCGGGGAAGGTGTGCTATAATCAGGGTGAACTACCATGAGAAGTGAGGTTTGCCCTATGAACGACCGGTATGAAAGTCCCCTTTCCAGCCGCTATGCCAGCGACGAGATGCAGTATATTTTCTCCCCTATAAAAAAATTCACCACATGGCGCAGGCTGTGGATTGCCCTTGCCCGTGCGGAGATGGAGCTGGGTCTTCCCATCACACAGGAGCAGATTGACGAGATGGAGGCCAATATTGACAACGTGGACTTCGCCGCTGCAGCGAAGTACGAGCGGGAGCTGCGCCATGACGTGATGGCTCATATCCACGCATGGGGCGACCAGTGCCCCAAGGCCATGCCCATTATCCACCTGGGCGCCACAAGCTGCTATGTGGGCGACAACACGGACATCATCCTGATGAAGGAGGCGCTGGAGCTGATTCGGGACGAGCTGGTGCGGGTCATCAGCAACCTCGCCGGCTTTGCGGATAAATATAAGTCCCTGCCCACGCTGGGCTTCACCCATTTTCAGGCCGCCCAGCTTACCACAGTGGGCAAGCGTGCCAGCCTCTGGCTGAACGAGTTCGTCATGGATTTGCACGAGGTGGAGTACCGCCTCACCACCCTGAAGCTGCTGGGCAGCAAGGGTACCACCGGCACACAGGCCAGCTTCATGGAGCTGTTTGACGGAGATCAGGAAAAGATCCGCCTTATGGAGGAGAAAATCGCCGCAGAGATGGGCTTCTCCGGCGTTGTCCCTGTCTCCGGGCAGACCTACAGCCGCAAGGTGGACTCCTTTGTGGTCAATACCCTGGCCGGTATCGCCCAGTCCGCCAGCAAGTTTGCCACTGACCTGCGCCTGCTCAGCCACCTGAAGGAGGTGGAGGAGCCCTACGAAAGCAAGCAGATCGGCTCCTCCGCCATGCCCTATAAGCGCAACCCCATGCGCTCGGAGCGCATCTGCGCCCTGAGCCGGTATATCCTCTCGGATATGCTCAATCCCGCCATCACCGCCTCAAGCCAGTGGTTCGAGCGCACGCTGGACGACTCCGCCAACAAGCGCCTGTCCGTGCCGGAGGCGTTTCTCGCCTGCGACGCAGTGCTGCGCATTGTCCAGAACGTGACAGCGGGGCTGATCGTCCACGAAAAGGTGATCGAAAAGCACATCATGGAGGAGCTGCCCTTTATGGCCAGCGAGAATATCATGATGGACGCCGTACTCCGGGGGGGAGACCGCCAGCAGCTCCACGAGCGCATCCGGGTTCACTCTCTGGAGGCGGGACGCAACGTGAAGGAACGGGGTCTGGGCAATAACCTCATCGACCTGATTGCCGATGACCCGCTCTTTGCCATGACCAGAGAGGAGCTGTCCGCCCATCTGGAGCCCAGCCGCTATATCGGCAGAGCGCCGGAGCAGGTCAGCGCCTTCCTGGAACAGGAGGTAAAGCCTGTTTTGGAGCGTTATGCCGCCGCACTGGACGGACGCCGGGTGGAGCTGAGCGTTTGACGGGAAAGGCGGGAGCAATTTGAAACGCAAATACAGCGACTATATCGCCATCGGACTCACCGCACTGGCTGTGATTGCCGCCAGTATCCTGATTTTCTTCCTGCTCTATAAGTTTGAGAGCGTGAAAGCCGCCATTTTCCGGCTGGTGACCATTTTGATGCCCTTTATTGCAGGGGGCGTGATTGCATATCTCCTCTCCCCGGTACACAACTACCTCTGCCATACCCTGAACGGACTGCTCTCTGCCAAGATGAAGCCGGAGCGCAGCAGGAAGCTGGCACGAATGCTGGCCGTTCTGCTCTCTATCGCCCTTGCCATCGGCCTGATTGTGGGGTTGATTGCGCTGGTCGTGCCGGAGCTTGTGACCAGCATCACCGGCCTTGCCGCCAATATGCCCGCCTACCTGAACCGGGGCGGGGAGTGGCTGGACAGCTTTTTGAAGAACAACGGCTTCACCGACGGCGGTATTACCCAGATCTACGGCGAGCTGTCCGAGAGTCTGGAGTCATGGATGCGGGATTTCCTGCCCAACCTTCAGGGCAGTCTGGACTCCCTTATGAGCGGCGTGTATACCGGCGTGAAGACCGCCATGACCGTGGTGAGCAATCTGGTCATCGGGTTTATCGTGGCCATCTACCTGCTCTCCGACAAGGAGCGCATCAGCGCCTCGGCAAAGAAGCTGGTCTACTCCCTGTTCGGCTGTGAGACGGGCAACAGCCTGATGGAGCATGTGCGCTTTATCGACAAGATCTTCGGCGGCTTTATTCAGGGAAAGATTGTGGACTCCCTGCTCATCGGAATGCTGTGCTTTATCGGCGCAAGCCTTCTGGGACTGCCCTACACGCTTTTGGTGAGCGTGGTCATCGGCGTGACCAACGTGATTCCCTTCTTCGGCCCCATTATCGGCGCCGTGCCCTGCGCCGTGCTGATTCTCCTCACCGACCCGTTGAAATGCCTGTATTTCATCATCTTTATTCTGGCGCTGCAGCAGTTTGACGGCAACATCCTCGGCCCCCGCATTCTGGGCAACACCACCGGCGTGAACGCCTTTGGCGTGCTGTTTGCCATTATCTTCTTCGGCGGGCTGTTCGGCTTTGTGGGCATGATCGTGGGCGTGCCCCTGTTTGCGGTCATCAGCTCTCTGGCAGAGGAGCTGATTAACAAGCGCCTGCAGAAAAAGGAGCTGAGCATGGACAGCGACGACTATCTCCATCTGGACTATGTAGACCAGAAGGATCAGAGATATGTCAAGCGCAAGGACCCCACAGAATAACGCCGTTTCCGTTGCAGAGAACGACCCCCGGCTGCGCTGGACAGGATGACTCCGGCGCAGCCGGATTGTTCTTGTGCGGCGAAACATTTTACGCTGTATTCATAAAAACTTCATTTCCGTCTGATATAGTGACGAAAATGGGATGACCGGAAGGA
>CAJOOV010000149.1 GCA_905236265.1 uncultured Oscillospiraceae bacterium
ACTCCATCCTCCTGCCATAGGACGTAGAGAATCCGCCCCTGTGGGCCATTAAAGGCGTCGATATTTTTGGCACTGAGAACTTTCTCAAAAACACGGTCTCCCAGCTGCTTGATTTTTGAAATTAGAAATCCACCGTTCCTGTTCACAACAAATGCTCCTATATGGTGTTTTTAATATCCTACCATATAGGAGCTTTTGTGCCAATACTTTTTCCGAGTCCGTGGGAATCCTGTAAAGCAAAGGCAAACTATGGGAGGTTATTGATCTCCCCCACAACGCAAAAAACGGCTCTCCTCAGCACAATTTCATGCTGAAGAGAGCCGTTTTTGCTCACTCCGTCCTCATTTCCCCTTGCTCCGGTTCAGTACGCTCACCGCCTTCTCCAGTGTCTCATCGCTGACGTGGAGATAGCCGTCAGTGGTGTCCACTTTGGAATGTCCCACGATGCGGGCAATCTGCTCCATGGGCACACCCTCGCGTTCCAGATTGGAAATGAAGGTGTGTCGGCAGCAGTGAGGGCTGAGCCTGCGTACCCCCGGAACCGTCTGAATTGCCCTGTAGTAGCGGTTGCGGAACGCCCCCACGTCGTACAGCCCGGACTCCCGTTTGGAGGTCCAGATGTAGGTCCTTCCCCCCTTCTCCCGGAGGTATCTCGCATTGGCCCGGTAATCCTCCGCAATGGGTATAATGCGCTCACCGCGGACACTTTTTGAGGGACCGAGAATTGGCGCCCCATTCACTGTCTCAATGGCTTTATTGATCAGGATTTTGGACCCGTCCACTGTTATATCCTCCGGTCGGAGGGCCAGAAGCTCCTGCACCCGCATACCGCTTCCCAGCATCAGCCGGATGCTTTGGCCCACCAGGTTATCCGGGAGCCCGTCCATCAGCATCATTTGCTCAAACTCGGAGAAGGCGTCCTTCTTCGATGCAGTCGCCGCCGCTGTACGGAGAGGTTTTACAGATTTGCTCGCCCGGGCGGGGTTGCTGGCAATCAGCTCATTGGCAACGGCGTAGTCAAAAATCTGAATCAGCATCGCCTTCAGCTTCGAGATGTAGGAGGTGGACAGGCTTTGCCGCCGGGCCAAATCAAAGAAATGGTTGATGTGCGCCACCTTGATGTCGACCAGCAGTTTATTGCCAAAATGCTCCTTCAGCTTGGCCAGAGTGAACCGGTAGCCCGAATACGTGGATGGCTGCACCTGACTCTCCATGTCCCCGTACCATGTGTCTGCCCAGTCCCCGAAGGTCATTTTTCGGCTGACGTTCAGGTCCAGACGTTCGCTGGTCTTCTGGTATTCACGCATTCGGTCCATGACCTCTGTCTTTGTCTCTCCAAGAAAGCAGACGATGTTCCTCCGACCATCCGACCTGTAGCCGCTCATAAGCTGGCCCTGCCACTTGCCGCTTCCAGACCGCTGGACAAATCCGTCCCCATTGCTTCGCTTGCCTTTTTTCATGCTGCTCTCCTCCCTCTGTCAAATCGCATCACGGTAACGATTGCACTGTTTTTTACATTGCGTGTAAGCTTATCCCCCTGACTGGCTGATGTAGCGTGCCAGGCTGTCCGGAATCCGGGTATTCGCTTCTACCCAGGCCAGGAACGGTTCCCGGGGAATGCGTATGCTGGACCCAAACCGGCAGGAAGGAAAGTCACTGCGATGGATCAGCGTATATGCCGCAGACTGGCTCAGCTGCAGGTACTCTTTCAGATCCCGAACCGTGAGAAACTCCGGCAGACTGCCTGCTGAAGGTGCTGTACTGCCTGCTGAAACAGTCGCCTCAGTGGTTGCCTCAGAACTGGGGTGCTTTTTCATTTCGAATGGACCTCCTGTATCATCATGTGCTCATGACAGCTTGCTGCGCAGTGGACATGACTCGTTAAAATGTATAGTTATTTACGGTTTTTCTGAGGTAATTTGCTCTTTCAGCAGCGTCATATTACCTCTTCACCGCTTGAATAGCAAGCGAATCTTGATAGATAATCTCAGATTATTTGGATAGCGTTCCACAAGAATTCAGGGGCATATCCTCCGTAGATTCGTCGTTATCCAACAATTTTACAGCTATCCTGAGATGGCCTGCTTTACAGAGATGGCCGTCTTTATGGCACGGGTCGCCATAGCCCGCTGTGAAAAAAGCAGGGGGAGAGAACCGTATTCCCTCCCCCCCTGTTG
>CAJOOV010000150.1 GCA_905236265.1 uncultured Oscillospiraceae bacterium
ATTTCTACCTATCAGCACTGTATCAGCGTCACCTGGTTGAGTCGGAGGCTTGACCGGCTTCTTCATCTGCACTCTGACCGGAAGACACTGACTGCAGGTGCCATGCTCCATGATTTTTACCTCTACGACTGGCACCATAAGGACGGCGGCACCCACAGGCTCCACGGCTTTCGCCATGCGGACACGGCGGCGAGGAATGCGAAGGCATACTTTCACATAGATGACCGTGTCCGGCATGTGATAGAGTGCCACATGTGGCCGCTGAACCTGACCAGAATCCCCCATAGCCGGGAGGCGTGGATTGTATGTGCCGCCGACAAGGTTGTCTCCTTGTATGAGACGCTGTTCCGGCGGTGAGCTGCGCTGTGCCATCCCGCCGGAAAACCGGAAAGGAAGGGCTTGCTGTGAACGAAAACCTGAGAAAGCGAAACGAGCTTCTGGCACAAAGGGTGATACAGGGGCTGAAAAGCCGGAACATGACCGGATATTATGCCCCTGACCGTGCCTCTGCGCTGCAGCAGGCGCTGGCGCTGATTCCCTGCGGCAGCAGCGTCACCATGGGCGGGGCAACCAGCGTGAAGGAGATCGGGCTTTATGACGCTCTGAAGCAGGGGGACTACCGCCTGATCGACCGTGATGCCATGGAGGACAAGCGTGCTGCCATGCTTGCGGCCTACGATGCGGATTTCTTTCTCTCCGGCGTCAATGCCATGACGGAGGACGGGATCTTGGTCAATATCGACGGCAATGCCAACCGTGTCTCCGCCATTGCTCAGGGGCCGAAAAGGGTACTGTTTATCGTGGGGATGAATAAGGTCTGCGACGATGTGGACGGCGCCATGAAACGGGCAAGAAATGTGGCCGCCCCGGTGAATGCCCAGCGCTTTGGGCTCTCCACGCCCTGCGCCAAAACCGGCTCCTGCATGAACTGCAAAAGCCCGGACACCATCTGCTGTCAGTTTTTGATTACCCGCTATTCCAAGCATCCTGACAGAATCCATGTGATTCTGGTCAACGATGAACTGGGATTCTGAGGGAGAGTATCCTTTGATTTCCTCGGCGGCTGCCTTGCGATGAGGCGGCCGCCGATTGAAGTATTATGAAGCATCTGGCTGTGAATGCACCGGGTGAGAAACGAGGAACGATTATGAACGCCTATTTGGACAATGCCGCCACTACCCCTGTCAGTGCCGCTGCGGTTGAGGCAGCGGTGGAGGTGATGACGCAGGGGTACGGAAACCCCTCCGCCCGCTATCCTCTCGGCGCACAGGGGGCAAAGCGGCTGAAGGAGGACAGACAGCGTGTGGCGCAGGCGCTGGGCTGCAGGCCGGAGGAGATTGTGTTCACCTCCTGCGGAACGGAGGGGGATAACTGGGCAATTGCAGCCGCTGCAGCCAAAAACCGCCGTGCCGGGCGGCATATCATCACCACCGCCATTGAACACGCAGCGGTTTTGGAGCCGCTGAAGCGTCTGGAGCAGGAGGGCTATGAGGTGACGTATCTCATGCCGGATGAGAGCGGCGCCGTGAGATTGTCCGATTTGGAATCCGCCCTCCGGCCGGACACGGTTCTGGTCTCCATGATGCTGGTCAATAACGAATTGGGCACGGTGCTTCCCGTGAAAGAGGCGGTGCGTCTCACCCGAACGCTTTCGCCAAAGGCGCTGTTTCATACCGATGCGGTTCAGGCGTTTCTCAAGCTCCCCTTCACGCCGCAGGCATTAGGCGTGGATCTGCTCACCGTCAGCGGCCACAAGATTCATGCGCCAAAGGGAATCGGTGCGATGTACATCCGTTCCGGTCTGAAAATCCAGCCCCTGATCACCGGGGGAGGGCAGGAAAACGGCCTTCGCTCCGGCACAGAGCCCACCGCCCAGATTGCCGCCTTTGCCGCCGCCTGCGAGGAGGGAAAAGCGGAGATGAACCAGAGCATCCGGCGCATGGAGGAGCTGAAACGGATTACGCTGGAGCAGCTTGCAGAGTTTGTTCCGGAGGCAGAGCGCATCGGCAGAGGCGACGCTCCCCACATTCTCGCCCTGACGCTCCCCGGCTACAAGGCGGAGGTGCTGGTCAGGGTGCTGGGAGACATGGGCGTGTGCGTCAGCGCCGGGTCTGCCTGCCACAGGGGAAAGCCCAGCCATGTTTATGCTGCCATGGGTCTGGACAAGGCCAGACGGGAG
>CAJOOV010000151.1 GCA_905236265.1 uncultured Oscillospiraceae bacterium
AAATGCCGAAGGCACTCCTCTATTACAGCCCGTCTCGGAAACGTGCCGGTGGCACGTTTCAGGGCGAGTGGGATAAAATGCCGAAGGCACTCCTCTGCGATAGGCTGTCACGAAGTGACTGGGGGAGTGACTGGGGGAGTCACTGATTGGCGGCAAATGGTGGATGAGGGTCCCCGCCCCCGCTTCAACCTGTATAACCTTTCAATCGGGCGCATACTGTGCGCCCCTGAGATGAGTGGAGATAGTTCATTATGTCAGAAGAATTACTGGAAAACGGCACTGCGGTCAGTGCAGACAACGACTACAACGCCTCGGAAATTCAGGTGCTGGAGGGCTTGGAGGCGGTGCGCAAGCGTCCGGGCATGTACATCGGCTCCACCTCCTCCTCCGGGCTGCACCATCTGGTCTATGAGATCGTGGACAATGCCATTGACGAGGCGCTGGCGGGCTACTGCGACCACATCAGCGTGGTCATTGAGCATGACAACAGCATCACCGTCCGGGACAACGGCAGAGGCATCCCCGTGGACATTCAGGCGCAGACGGGCAAGCCCGCCCTTGAGGTGGTGTTCACCATCCTCCATGCCGGCGGCAAGTTCGGCGGCGGGGGCTATAAGGTCTCCGGCGGCCTCCACGGCGTGGGTGCCAGCGTGGTGAACGCCCTGAGCGAGTGGCTGACGGTGCAGGTACACAAGAACGGGAAAATCTTTGAAATGCAGTTCGCCAGAGGCCACGTCACCCAGCCTATGACCGTGGTGGGAGAGACGGACTACACCGGAACCACCGTCACCTTCAAGCCTGACCCGGAGATGTTCGAGGATACGGTCTATGATTACGACATCCTCCACAAGCGGCTGCAAGAGCAGGCGTTTCTGAATGCCGGGCTGGCCATCTCCATCGAGGACACCCGCCCCGGTCAGGAGCAGCGGGAGGAGATGTGCTACGAGGGGGGCATCCGCTCCTTCGTGGAGTATATCAACGGCAACAAGACCCCCATCCATAACGAGGTCATCTATATGGCCGGGGAGCAGGAGGACGCTATGGCGGAGGTGGCGCTGCAGTACACCGACAGCTATAACGAGGTCATTGTCTCCTTTGCCAACAATATCCATACCCCGGAGGGTGGTATGCACGAAACCGGATTCAAGACGGCGCTGACCAGCGTGCTGAACAGCTATGGCAGGCAGAAAAAGCTCCTCAAGGACGAGGAGAAGGTCTCCGGCGACGACTGCCGGGAGGGTCTTACCTGCGTCATCTCCGTCAAGCTCACCGAGGCCCAGTTCGAGGGCCAGACCAAGGCCAAGCTGGGCAACAGCGAGATACGAACGCTGGTGAACAATATCGTCTCCGACCGGCTGGAAATCTTTCTGGAGGAGCACCCGGCGGTGGGGCGTGCCATCATCGAGAAGGCCACCACTGCCGCCCGTGCCAGAGAGGCCGCCCGGAAGGCCAGAGAGTCCATCCGCCGGAAAAGCGCCCTTGGCGGCGCTGCCATGCCGGACAAGCTGCGGGACTGCAACGAGAATAACCCGGAGCTGACGGAGCTGTATATCGTGGAGGGGGACTCCGCAGGCGGCTCCGCCACCCAGGGGCGGGACTCCCGGTTTCAGGCGATTCTCCCCCTGTGGGGCAAAATGCTCAACGTGGAGAAGGCAAGGGCGGACAAGGTCTATGGCAACGACAAGCTCCAGCCCGTCATCACCGCCCTCGGCGCAGGCATTGGGGACGAGTTTGACGTGAACAAGCTGCGCTATCATAAAATCATCATTATGGCGGATGCCGACGTGGACGGGGCGCATATCCGCACCCTGCTGCTCACCTTCTTCTTCCGCTTTATGCGTCCCCTGATTGAACAGGGCTATGTCTATTCCGCCGTGCCGCCGTTGTACAAGCTGCAGCGGGGGCGGCAGCAGCGGGTGGCCTACTCCGACGAGGAGCGGGATCAGGTCTCCGCCCAGATGCGGGGGGACAACCCCAATGCGAAGATTGACATCAGCCGGTATAAGGGTCTGGGCGAGATGGACCCCCACGAGCTGTGGGAGACCACCATGGACCCGGAAAAGCGCACCCTGCGGCGCATTGAGCTGGACGATGCCGTGGCGGCGGATGCGGTGTTCACCGTGCTCATGGGGGAAAAGGTGGAGCCGAGGAAGGAATTTATTGAGAAAAACGCACGGTATGCGGTGAATTTGGATTATTGAGGGGTACTCCCCCAGTCTGCTTCGCAGACAGCCTTTCGCAGAGGTTGTGCTTCGCACTTTATCCCAATCGCCCTGAAACGTGCCACTGGCACGTTTCCGAGACGGGCTCACTCAGGGAGGGGGCTATTGGCAGGAGGAACTTCCCGCCTTTGCCAAAGCCTCCCTCTTTGAGGGAGGTGTCACGGCGAAGCCGTGACGGAGGG
>CAJOOV010000152.1 GCA_905236265.1 uncultured Oscillospiraceae bacterium
CCACCAGAGCATAGGGCAGCTCATAGTGGGAGATGGTGACCAGCGGCTCGATATTGTGCTTTTTGCAGCACTCGAACACCCGGTCATAGAAGGCCAGCCCCTTCTCATTCGGCTCCGTTTCCATGCCGGTGGGGAAGATTCTCGTCCAGTTGATGCTCAGGCGGAAGCACTTGAAGCCCATCTCAGCGAACAGGGCGATGTCCTCTTCGTAGTGATGATAGAAGTCAATGGCCTCGTGGGAGGGATAGAGGCGGTCGGGATGAATGGTGCGGGTGACCCACTTGGGCTGGGTGTGGGAGCCGTTGGTACACAGATCAGGGATGGACACGCCCTTTCCGTCCACGTCCCATGCGCCCTCAAACTGGTTTGCAGCGGTAGCGCCGCCCCACAGGAAGTCTTTTCTCAGTACGGACATAAATGCAGCACTCCTTTTTCATGTTTGCGGTGACTTTAAGCAACTATATCACAAAAAGCCGCCTCTGTCCATATTCGCTCTGCCCTGAGCATCGAAACCTCAACGCTCAGGGCAGAAAAGGGGATTACACCACGGTCATCAGCTCGTCCCCTGCGGTGACAGCGCCCACATTGGCAACCTTGATGGACACAAAGTCGTCGGAGTTGGTCACCAGCACCGGGGTATGGAGCTGATAGCCCTCGGCCTTAATGGCGTTCATGTCAAACTCAATGAGCAGATCGCCCTTTTTCACCTTCTGTCCCTCTTTCACCTTGCAGGTATAGTGCCTGCCTTCCAGAGCGACGGTGTCCAGACCGACGTGAATCAGCAGCTCCACGCCCTGGGCGGTGGTGAGACCCACGGCGTGCTTTGTCTCCATGGTGGCGGACACGGTGGCGTCACAGGGGGCGACCACACGGCCTGCGGAGGGGACAATGGCGATGCCCTCGCCCAGAGCGCCGGAGGAGAACACCTCGTCAGGCACGCTGGCCAGATCCACGACCTGGCCGGTGAGGGGAGCGGAGATGACCACCTTGTTCACCAGAGGCTTGGGAGCGTCAGCGCTGCTGCCCTCCTCGTCCTCGTCGTCTGCTTCAGGAGCGGGATCCTTGAACAGCACAAAGGTGACGGCAAAGGCGATGGCAATAATGCCCACTGCGGCGATCGCGCCGAAGATCACGCCGTGCATGGGGTTCTCGCCGCCGATGAAGGTAATCAGGGAGAGGATGGAGGGGGAGCCGCCCATGGTGTAGCCCTTCACGCCGGTGATGCCGGTGAACAGTCCGCCCACACCGGCGGCGATGACAGCGCCGATCATGGGGGTCATGTAGCGCAGGTTGATGCCGTACATGGCAGGCTCGGTAACGCCGGCCACAATGGCGGAGATGGCGCAGGCGATGCCCTCGGAGCGGGTCTCCTCGTTCTTGGTCTTGCAGGCTACGCCAAGGGAGGCAGCGCCCTGAGCGATATTGGAGCAGAACATGGTGACCAGCACGATCACGTCATAGCCCAGCGTGGCAATATTGTTCATGAACAGGGGGATGAGGGCGTAGTGCATACCGGTCATGACGATGAAGGGCATGGCTGCGGACAGGATGCCCACGGTGAGCCAGGGCACGGCGTTGTACATGACGGTGAACAGGTTGGAGAGCAGGTTGCCCACCACGTTGCCCAGAGGCCCCAGCACATACAGGGAGCAGGGGATGCAGATGATAATGAACAGCAGGGGCTTCAGGAAGGCCTTGAGCACATTGGGGCTGACCCGGTCTGCGAAGTCCTCCGCCCATGCCATGACGGGAGCCATCAGCAGCATAGGCAGCACGGAGGAGGTGTAGCTGGAGCAGATGACAGGCAGGCCGAAGAGATAGGTGCAGGGCATACCAAGGAAGGTGCCCAGATTCTCGCCGCCCATCAGGGCAATCAGGTCAGGATAGCACAGCGCAGCGCCCACCACCATAAACAGCATGGGGCTTTTGCCCATCTTCTGAGCGATGGTCATGCCCAGGAACACCGGCAGCAGATAGAAGAAGCAGTCTGCAAAGGCATAAATCAGCACATAGGTGGAGCTGGTGGAGTCCATACCGCAGAAGGTGGTCAGCAGGGTGAGCACCACCTTCAGCATACCACAGCCCAGCATGGCGGGGAGCATGGGGGTCATGCAGCCTGCCACAAAGCCGAACAGCCGCTGCACGGGGCTGCCCTGCGCCTTGGCGGGCGCCGCCTTGCCGCTGCCGTCAAACTTCCCCAGCTTGGAGAATTCCTTGAAGAGGTTGGACACCTCGTTGCCGATGACGACCTGATACTGGCCGCCCTGTTTGATGACGCTCTTCACGCCCTTGATCTTGTTGACTTTTGCGTCGTTGGCCTTGCTCTCGTCGTGGAGCACCAGACGAAGCCGGGTCATACAGTGGGTTGCACTGGCGATGTTGTCAACGCCGCCCACGCCCTCGATGATTTTTTTCGAGGTCTCCACATAATCCATTGCCACTGTTGTTCCTCCTTTTTCTTTTTTCCGCAGGTGGATGGGTTCTATATGAGTGACAGCGAAGGGAGCGCTGTCAATTCATACCGGTTTCACGGGACGTTTCCCCGCTGCGCTTTGCCGAGCGGATGACCCGGCTGATGTGGATGAGCAGATAGAGCTTCTCCTCGCTGGAGATCTCATAGTGGAAGTGAATCAGGATGTAGTCCGCAATCCGCTCCACACAGCGGTGGACGTGGGGGTGCTTCCCCTTCAGCTCCGTGTACAGCTCATCCTCCTCCGTCTCCGGGCAGCACTCCCTTGTGGCAATCCGGTTGACGAAGAATTTCAGGTGGGTGAGAAAGCGCTGGTAGTTCCAGTCCTCCTCGTTCAACGTGAGCTGGAAGGACTGCTCCACCAGAGAGATCACGCTGCTGGCAAGGCGGGTCACCAAATCCGGGGCCACCTGAGGGGAATTGCCCAGCTGGGCGATGACGATGTGATAGGCGAGAAACGCTGCCTCATCGTCCAGCATTTCCATGTCATAGCGCTCCTTCAGCAGCCGCAGGGCGTATTTCCCCACCTGAAACTCTCTGGGGTAGACCCGCTTCACGTCCCAGAGCATGGGGTTTTCCAGCCGCACGCCCTTGCGGTAGCGCTCCACGCTGCCCGCCATGTGGTCGCACAGGGGGAGGATGACCTTGTCGGAGAGCTTCAGGGCATAGCGGCTGCGGGCGTAGTCCAAAAGCTCCTCCGCAATGCCCCAGTATACGTCCTCGATCTCGGTAAAGAGCTGCTGGAAGTGGCGGCTTTCGTCCTCGTTCTCCGGGAGAAAGCGACGCTCGATGAGAGATTCGTCCGCCTCGTCCCCGGCACGCTTCTTCCAGCCGATGCCCTTGCCCTGACAGATCAGCTCCTGTCCGTTGGGCTGACGCACCAGAATCATATTGTTGTTCAGAGCCTTTACAATCCTCATCCGCACAGCTCCTTTCCGGTAAAAACAAAACAGGCACGGCACAACAAGAAAACACGCCTGCCCGGAGGAAGACGGCCTCATGTGAGCCTTGCCTGCATTACCAGTCACAAATCACAACTCTTAAAAAATTATAACAATTGAACGTCTGTTCGTCAAATGACAGAATACACAAATTTCGCAAAGTGATTTTGTATGTTTTGCCGGAGGGGTGCCGGGGCCGGAGGGAGCGCCGCTGCGGTCATGGGGCAACGGGGCGCTCGCTGGCAAAGGCAGAGAGGAGAACCACTGCTGAACCCGCCAGAGCGGGAAGGGTGAGGGGTTCATGCAGAAGCGCAGCGGAGCAGGCAACGGCAACCACCGGGTCAAGGTAGCTGAGTACGGAGACGGTCTGGGCGGTGAGATGCTCCATAGCGTCAAAATAGAGCAGGTAGGTCAGTCCGGTGTGGACAATGCCCACCACCAGAAGCAGCAGCAGCGTGAACGGGTCAGCAAGGGGGATGGGGGAGGCGGCACAGAAGGGGAGCAGCATGATTCCTGCCACGGCAAGCTGCAGGGCGGTACGGTGCAGGGCGGGAATGCCGGAGATGGTCTTGTTCAGGAGCATAACTCCGGCGTAGAGACAGGCAGCGCCCAGCGCAAGGAGGATGCCCCTGCCCCCGGCGATGCCCCCTGTTCCGCCCGCACAGACCAGAGCTGCGCCCCCAAAGGCGACAAGACAGCACAGGAAACGGCGCAGGGTGAGCGTTTCTCCCAGAACCAGAGGAGAGGCCAGCACCACCAGCACCGGTGCCAGATAGTAGCAGGTGGTGGCCGCCGCCACGGTGGTGTAGCGGTAGGACTGAAAGAGGAGGAGCCAGTTTCCCCCCAGACAGGCCCCGGAGAGCAGCAGCAGGGGCAAAGCCCTTCCAATACCGGACAGGGATAGGCTGCCCCGGCGCAGCAGGGCGGCGGCTGTCAGCGCCAGCGCCCCCACCAGTCCCCGGACGGCGGCAATTGCGGCGCTGGAGAGGGGAATGGAGCGGACAAACACGCCGATGGTGCCAAAGAGTACCATGGAGACGATCAGCTCGCCCATGGCACGTTTTCTGCCCTCCATCTCCACGCCTCCCTTTTCCGGCCTGCGGCGGTTCCTGATTGCCGAGAGGCGGTGTCAGATGCGCTGCGCCTTCATTTCCTTCTTGTGCCGGTACATCTTCTCGTCCGCCCGCTGGAACACATCCTCCATGCAGGTATCCCCCTTGGAGAACACCGCCATGCCTGCAGCGGCGGAGAGCCGGTTCCACGGCTCCAGCGTCTCGTCCTGCGCCAGTACCTCAAACTTCCCCGTCAGCAGCCGGAACAGCTCCATGCGGTTGTTGTAATCCGCCCCCTCCAGCAGCACCACAAACTCGTCCCCGCCCACCCGGTAGACAGGGGAGTGGCTGTAGATCCGGCAGATCAGATGCACGGAGCTGACAATGTAGGAGTCGCCCCGCTCATGGCCGTAGCTGTCATTGATGCGCTTGAGGTAATTCAGGTCGATCATCACAATGCCGAACCGGGCAACCCGGTCAAGAATCTCCTGTTCAATCCGCTGGGCGTCATGCTGGTAGGCGGTTTTATTCTTCACCTTGGTGAGGGCGTCCTGATGGGCCAGCACGTCCATCTCGTCCACCTGCGTCTGCATCTGCCTGACCCGCCCCTCAGCGTTGATGATGTTGATGGCATATTCCCGCATATCGGCGGACATCCTTGCCACGGCGTTGGACAGGGATTCCACCTCGTTTTCTGTGTGAATCTCCGGCTCCCGGTAGACCAGAAGGCTGGGGTTGCGCTGGGAATGGCTCACATCCGCAAAGGAGACCACGCTCTGCTCCAGCTTCATAATGGGCTGGGTCACGTTGGAGCGAATCCACAGCAGGAAGAAGATGATAAAGAGCAGCCCCATAAAGGCAATCAGGATAAAATGAATGGCCACATGGCGCACAATGGTGGATTGGATGAGGTCAATGGGGAGATTCAGACACAGCAGGGCAAAGGTTTCCCCCTGTTGGTTCTGCAGGGGAAGGGCAGCGGTATAGTCCCGGCCATACTCGGTCTTTGTCTCAAAGAACGCCAGCTCCCCTGCCTTTTGAATCCGGTCAAAGGAGGCACGCATCTCCGGGGAATAGACATCCGTGAGCATACGTCCCAGATAAAACTCCTCCGGCATCCCTGCGGCACGGTCGAGAGGGGAGAAGGAGTTCATCACATTCATCACGTCCTGCCCCTGCTGGGTCTCCACACTGCGGATAATGTACAGGTGAGAGATATTGTGGTTGGTGTATACATCATCCATAAATGCCTGAAGGGCATCCAGCTTGGAGGAGCGCCTGCCCCCAAGAATGCACTGCTCCAGATCATAGTGGTCAATATGGCTGTCCACATAGTGGAGAAGGTCGGCCATCTGCGACTCATACTGCCGGAACATTGCCTGATGATAGCTGCAATAGGTGGTGACGCACAGCACCAGCGCCAGCAGGATGATAAACAGGGAGCTTGCAAGGGTTATGCTCTTGTAGAGGGGTTTACGGTTTTTTACCATAGGACTGCACTCCTCAGAAGGACAAAAAAGCCTATATACGGTTTCATTCTACAGGATTCCCGCCCCTGCGTCAATAGTTCGAAATGAGTTTTACGCAAGAGTGTCCTGTAACGGCAGCCAAAGCCGCAGGGAAAAACTGCCCCGCCGGGGGGCAGAAGAAAGTTGACAGATTGGGGAATGCGCAATAAAATAGGATAGCTTATATACTGACCGGGCAGCACTCCGGTCAGAGAATCATTTGCCAGACAGGGGAGTCATCATGGTTTATCATACGATTTTGGAGGCGGTGGGGAACACCCCTCTCATCCGGCTGAACAAAATGACCCGGCCGGGCAGCGCAGAGGTACTGGTGAAGATGGAGGCATTGAATGTGGGCGGCTCCATCAAGACCCGCACGGCGCTGAATATGATCGAAGAGGCGGAGCGCTCAGGGCTGATTCGCCCGGATACGATTATTGTGGAGCCCACCAGCGGCAATCAGGGCATCGGTCTTGCGCTGGTAGGAGCTGTGAAGGGGTATCATACGATCATCATTATGCCTGACTCCGTCAGCGAGGAGCGGCGGAAGCTGGTGCGCCACTACGGGGCGGAGGTGAAGCTGATCCACGACGCAGGAGACATCGGAAAGTGCATTGACGAGTGCCTGCAAACCGCCCTGCGCATGGCAAAGCAGGACAGCAGGGTGTTCGTGCCCCAGCAGTTTGAAAACCCCAATAACACCATGGCACAAAAAAAGTATACCGCACAGGAGATTCTCCGAGATGCGGACGGCCCCATCCACGGCTTCTGCAGCGGCATCGGCACCGGCGGCACCATCACCGGCATCGGCGAGGTGCTGAAGCAGGCCAACCCGGAGATGGAGATCTGGGCGGTGGAGCCGGAGAACGCCGCCATTCTGGCAGGGGGAACCATCGGCACCCATGTCCAGATGGGCATCGGAGACGGCATTATCCCGGATATTCTCAACCGGGAGATTTATGACCACATCTATGTGGTGACGGATGCCGAGGCGCTGGAGACCTCCAAGCGCCTTGCCAGAGAAGAGGGGCTGATGTGCGGCATCTCCAGCGGCACGAACGTGGCCGCCGCCCTGAAGCTGGCGGAAAAGCTGGGCGAGGGGAAGCGGGTGGTCACCATCCTGCCCGATACGGCGGAGCGCTACTTCTCCACGCCGCTGTTCAGCGAATGAGGTGAAAAAGGGTTGTTAATAAGAGGTGAGCAGGGGAGAACGCCTCTCAAAAGAAAAAGGAGGGGAGTCATTGGCAGTGACGAAAAGACAAACAGGCCTTGCCAGTGCCTCCCTCTTTGAGGGAGGTGTCACCGAAGGTGACGGAGGGAGTCCGTTTCTTTCCGGCTGACTTATCTGGATAACCATAAAAAATGCGTATTTTCAACGTAACGTGCTGAAAATACGCATTTCTTTTTGCCTCTCCCCTGAAGCCTGCTGCTCATTTGGGGTCGGTGTCAATCTCGTCGTGGGAGGTTTTGCTCTCTGCGTCCACGCCGTTTGCGTCGTAGAGGTCATGCTTGATTTGGGAGGAGCTGATCTCCGGCGTGCGGGGCAGGTAGACCACCTCCACACCCTCCTCCCGCAGGAAGTCGAACTTTCCTGCCCAGTCATCCCCCATCACGAAGGTATCCACATGGTACTCGTGAACGTCCGTGCGCTTCTGCGCCCAGTTCTCCTCCGGAATCACCAGATCCACATACCGGATGGCCTCCACCAGCGCCTTGCGCTGCTCATAGGTGAAATAGCATCGCTTGTGCTTCTCCCGCCAGTTGAACTCGTCGGAGGAGATGACGACAATGAGGTAATCCCCCAGCGCCTTGGCCCGTTTCAGAAGGTTGATATGACCGTAGTGCAGCAGGTCAAATGTGCCATAGGTGATGACGCGCTTCATCCCGTTTTCCTTCCCTTCTCAGCGGCCGGAATGTCCCAGCCTGTCCCCGTACATCTGTTCGTAGTAGTTCATATAGTCCCCGGAGACAATGGGCTCCCACCAGTCCTGATGGGTGAGATACCATTGGATGGTCTTTTGAATCCCGTATGCAAACTTCGTCTCCGGCAGCCAGCCCAGCTCGGCGTGAATCTTTGCGGGGTCAATGGCATAGCGCAGGTCGTGCCCCTTCCGGTCGGTGACGTAGGTAATCAGCTCCTCGCTTTTGCCAAGGGCGTGGACAATCAGCTTCACAATGTCGATATTGCGCATCTCGTTGTGTCCGCCCACATTGTACACCTCGCCCAGACGGCCCTTGTGGATAATCAGGTCGATGGCACGGCAGTGATCCTCCACATACAGCCAGTCCCGCACATTCAGCCCCTCCCCGTAGACGGGAAGCGGTTTGTCGTTCAGGGCGTTGATAATCATCAGGGGGATGAGCTTTTCCGGGAAGTGGTAGGGGCCGTAGTTGTTGGAGCAGCGGGAGATGGTCACAGGAAGGCCATAGGTGCGGTAATAGGCCAGCACCAGCAGATCCGCCCCCGCCTTGGAGGAGGAGTAGGGGGAGCTGGTGTGGATGGGCGTCTCCTCGGTGAAGAAGAGGTCAGGCCGGTCAAGGGGGAGATCGCCGTAAACCTCGTCCGTGCTCACCTGATGGAAGCGCACGTTCCCATGGCTGCGGCAGGCGTCCATGAGCACACCGGTGCCCATGATATTGGTCTGCAAAAAGACGGAGGGGTCTTCAATGGAGCGGTCAACGTGGCTCTCCGCCGCAAAGTTCACCACAATATCAGGCCGCTCTTCGTCAAACAGGCGGTTCACCGCATCCCGGTTGCAGATGTCCACCCTGCAGAAGCGGAAGTTCTCATCCTCCATTATGTCCTTCAGCGTGCTGATATTGCCCGCATAGGTCAGCTTGTCCAGACAGACAATTCGGTACTCCGGGTGCGCCGAGCGCATGTGGAAGATAAAGTTGCTGCCAATGAATCCGGCGCCGCCGGTGACAAAAATCGTTTTCATCTCTATCCTGCTTTCTGTTCCATGAGGGCAGTCCCCTCCCCACGGGAGGAAACGGTCATGGGAAGTGAACGAAATTGCATTACGTCTCCGTCATTATAAAGGGAATAAAATCAACTGTCAACATTTCCGCCTCTCCTTTCCCGGAAAAGGGGGATTCTCCCATTTTGTACTTGCGAAATGAGATAATATCGGCTACAATTCAGGGGTAGAAAGGGGGAGTTCCATGAAAGCCCTTACAGAGAATCAACATAACGATTACCGTGTGAAAAAACTGAGCATCGTCCTGCTCTGCCTTGTGTGCGTTCTGGTCAATTCCAGCGGCGCTCAGCTTGCCCAGAAACTGGGCATCCCGCTGTTTCTGGATTCCATCGGCACAATGCTGGCTGCTGTGATCGGCGGCTATCTGCCGGGCATCATTGTGGGCTATCTGACGAACCTGATTACCAGCTTTGAGGATCCCATCAACGCCTACTACAGCAGCCTGAACGCCCTGATTGCCGTTTTGGCGACCTGGTTCTACCACAAGGGCTGGTTTCGCAGGCTGCCCACGACGCTGCTGTCCATTCTGGCCTTTTCCTTTGTGGGAGGCGTGCTGGGCTCGTTCATCACCCTTCTGCTCAGCGGCTTCTCCTTTGGTACGGGCATCTCCTCGCCCTTTGCCATGTGGCTCAGCCAGACGAGGGGCTGGAATCCGGCGCTGGCGCAGTTTATCTCTGACATTCTCATTGACCTTGGGGACAAGACCGCTGTGGTGGCCGTGTTCAGCGTCGTCATCCGCATCATTCCCCGCAGCCTGCGGGAGTCGCTGAACTTTGAGGGCTGGCAGCAGGCGCCCTTGAGCCGGGAGCGGCGTGCTGCCCTGAGCAGGCGGGAGAACCGGGTGATGAGCCTGCGCAGCAAGCTGCTGATTATGCTGGTCAGCGCACTTTTGCTGACTGCCGTGGCCTCCACCACCATCAGCGTCATCCAGTACCACAACAGCTCCATCAGCAAGCATACCAAGATGGGCGAGGGCGTCGCCGCACTGGTCGCCAACGCCATTCCTGCCCAGCGGGTGGATGATTTTATCGCTCTGGGCGAGAATGCGCCGGGCTACGAGGAGGTAAAGGAGCGGCTCGCCCTGATCCGGGACTCCTCTCCGGACATCGACTATGTCTATGTCTACCAGATTCAGCCGGACGGCTGCCATGTGGTATTTGATCTGGACACGGAGGAGGTGGAGGGCTCGAAGCCCGGCGAGGTCATCCCCTTTGATGCGGATTTTGCCGTGTACCTGCCGGAGCTGCTCACCGGCGGGCGGATTGCGCCGGTCATCTCTGACGGCGCTTACGGCTGGCTGCTGACGGTGTACGAGCCGGTGTATGATGCAAACGGCGTGTGCAAGTGCTATGCGGCGGCGGACATCTCCATGAACACCATCCGCAGCGAGGAGATTGTCTTTGTGACAAAGGTCATGTCCATCTTCCTTGGTTTCTTCATTCTGATTCTGGCCATCGGACTCTGGCTGGCAGACTACAACGTGACCCTGCCCATCAATTCCCTTGCCGCCGCCTCCGGCTCCTTTGCCTACAACAGCGAGAACGCGCGGGAGGAGAGCCTGCAGGCGATCCGGGAGCTGGATATCCAGACAGGGGACGAGATCGAGCACCTCTACCATGCCATGGTCAAGACCACGGCGGACATGGTGGACTATATTGCTGACGTGCAGGAGAAGAGCGCTACCATTGCCCGGATGCAGGACGGGCTGATTCTGGTGCTGGCCGATCTGGTGGAGAGCCGGGACAAGTGTACGGGAGACCATGTGCGCAAGACGGCGGCCTATGTGAACGTGATTGTACAGGAGCTGCGCCGGGAGGGCGTTTATGCCGACCAGATTACCGACGAGTTTATCCACGACGTGGTTCACTCCGCCCCGCTTCACGATATTGGCAAGATCAATGTGCCTGACAGCATCCTGAACAAGCCCGGCAAGCTGACGGACGAGGAGTTCGCCATCATGAAGGGACACACCACCGCCGGCGGCGAGGTCATCGACAGCGCCATTGAGACCATCGGCAGTGACGAGGGCTACCTGAGAGAGGCGCGGAATCTGGCCGCCTGCCACCACGAGAAGTGGAACGGCACCGGTTATCCCAACGGCCTTGCGGGGGAGGATATTCCCCTTGGGGCAAGAATCATGGCTGTGGCGGATGTGTTCGACGCTCTGGTGTCCCGGCGCAGCTATAAAGAGCCCTTCACCATCGAGAAGGCGATGGACATCATCCGGGAGGGAGCAGGCTCCCACTTTGACCCCAAGGTTGTCGCCGCCTTCCTGAATGCGGAGGATGAGGTGCGCAGGATTGCCA
>CAJOOV010000153.1 GCA_905236265.1 uncultured Oscillospiraceae bacterium
GGCAAATCTGTTATGACTTCAAATCTTTGCCAATGGCACCCTCTAAGAGGGGGCTGTCAGCGCAGCTGACTGGGGGAGAGTCCCCCAAGCTGGCTTAAATGGATAACCACTAAATCTTTTATTACTGTGGGAATGATTGAATTGCCCCGGTAACAAACCGATTATTGGAGAGAAGAGCATGAAATTATTTGATCTGGACGGCACTCTTTTGGATTCCAACCTGCTCTGGCGGGAGATTGACATCGCCTTTCTCCGTCGCCGGGGCATCCCGTGGACGGAGGAATACAATCAGGGGGTCATCCACGCCATTTTCCCCACCGCTGCCCGGTTCACCCGTGACTACTGCCACCTGTCTGAGACGCCGGAGGAGATCATGGCAGAGTGGCTGGACATGGCACGGGAGGGCTATGAGCGCACCCTTGGGGTCAAGCCCGGCGCATTGGAGTATCTCGCCCGGTGCTCAGGGGCAGGGGAGCGGCTTGCCCTGTTCACCTCAGCGGAGCCTGAGCTGTGTCAGGCGGCGCTGGCAGGGCGGGGCTTTGACCGCTACCTCTCGCAGGTGGTGTATGCACGGGAGCTGAACATGGAAAAGCGCTCCCCTGCCGCCTTCCGGGAGGCCGCCCGGATTCTGGGCGCTGCACCGGAGGAGATCACCTTTTTCGACGACTCTCCCGTGTCCTGCCGGGGGGCAAGGGCGGCGGGGTTCACCGTCGTGGGGGTCTATGACGGCTGCTTTGCCGCTCAGGAGGGGGAGATGCGCTCCCTCTGCCACGGCTATATCCGCTCCTTTCAGGAGCTGCTCGCCCCGGATGGGGGCATCATTCCGGCACTCCGGTGAGGTCGAAGGCGGGGATATACTCACTCCCGGCGGCCTCCACTCCCTGGGTGAAGCCCTCCAGCCCCAGATTCTCCATATAGGTCTGCACAGAGCGCACCTCCCCCCGGCGCAGCCTGCGGTTCAGCTCGGGAAACTCCTGGGGCACCCTGCCCCAGGGGAGATACTGGCTCATCAGGGAGAACAGCACCGTTTTCGGGGGAAAGGTCTCCGCCACATAGTCCATCACCGCCTTGGCCGCCGCCGCCTTTCCCGGAAGGAGCAGATGGCGGATGACCACGCCGCTTTTCAGCAGCCCGTCCTCCATCACATACGCCCCTCTCTGGCGCACCATCTCCTCAATGGCGGCGTGGGCGTGCTCCACATAGTCCGGTGCGGCGGAGTATCTGGCGGCGTCGGCGTTGTCGGCATACTTCAAATCGGGCAGATAGATGTCCACCTTGCCCTCCAAAGCACGCAGCGTCTCCACCCGCTCGTAGCCCCCGCAGTTGTACACCACAGGCACCCCCAGCGGTTTTTCCAGCACGGCGCCCACCACATGGGCATAGTGGGTGGGGGTGACGAAGTTGATATTGTGTGCCCCCTGAGCAATCAGGTTCTCGCAGATTTGGCGCACCTGCTCCACGGTGATGCGCTTTCCGAACCTGCCCCGGCTGATCTCGTCGTTCTGGCAGAATACGCACTGCAGGCTGCACCCGGAGAAAAACACTGTCCCGGAGCCATGGGTGCCGGAGATGGGCGGCTCCTCCCAGTGGTGCAGCGCCCCCCTTGCCGCCACAGGCAGGGCGGGCATGGCGCAAAAGCCGTTTCCCTCCTCCTCGCTGCGCCGTGCGGCGCAGCGTCTGGGACACAGCTCACAGAGAAAGCTGTCCATATCCGCCCTCCAATCTCCTCTCTACCTGCGCCCGGAAGGGGGCAAAGGCGTTGGGCAGGGCATAGCGCCCCCGCAGCTCCTCTGCGTCCGCCCAGACCCAGCCCTTCGGCAAATCCTCCGCCGTCAGTTCCAGACGTATGCCCTCCATATGCCACTCGATATGGGTGAAGATGTGCTTTCCGGTTCCGGCGGGGCACATCTCCCCCACCTGCAGCGTCCACGGAAGTCCCCCCTCCTCCTTGCGGTAGTTGGGGTACTCCCACAGGGAGGCCAGCAGTCCCTTCGCCGGGCGCTGTCTCAGCGCCACCTTGTTTCCGTGAAAGATCAGGCACACCACCCGCCGTTCCACCCGGCGGGCTTTTTTTGCCGCCTTTACCGGAATGCGGTCTGTGCTGCCCTGCCTGCAGGCTTCGCACTGCTGCGCCAGCGGGCATTTTTCGCACTGGGGCACACCGTTTGGCAGACACACCAGCGCCCCCAGCTCCATCAGCGCCTGATTGAACTGCCCCGGAAAGTCCAGCGGAATCACCTCTCTCAGGGCGTTTGCCACTGCGGCCTTTGTCTCCGGGCGGGAGATGTCGGACTCGTCCCCGGTGAGCCGGGTGATGACCCGCAGCACATTCCCGTCCACGGCGGGCACCGCCTCCCCGAAGGCGATGGAGGCAATGGCTCCGGCGGTATATTCCCCCACCCCTGCCAGCGTCAGCAAGTCCTCATACCGGGAGGGGAACACCCCGTTCCACTGCTCCATAATCTGCCTTGCCGCCTTTTGCAGGTTCCTCGCCCGGTTGTAGTAGCCAAGCCCCTGCCACAGCTTCAGAAGCTGTCCCTCCTGCGCCTGTGCCAGCGCCTCCACCGTGGGCAGGGCATCCATGAACCGGGCGAAATAGTCCAGCACCGCCGCCACTCTGGTCTGCTGCAGCATGATCTCGGACACCCACACCCGGTAGGGCTGGGGCTCCTCCCGCCACGGCAGAACCCGGCGGTTCTCCCGGTACCAGCTCAGCAGGGGAAAGACAATGCTGTGAAGCTGTGTCGTTGTCTCAGGCATGGCAGCCCCTCCTCTCGTACCCGGTTCAGGCTCTCCCCGGAAAATCAGCTTATTATACCCTAAACCCGGCGGGATTGCAAACCGCCGCCCCGCCTTGACAATCCCAAGGCAAACAGAGTACAATACCCCCAGTATGTCCTGAGAGGAGGGGCGCTGTGTGAGCCTGAAGTCCACCGCCTACGATCTGGTGAAGCGCCACCCCGGCGCACGCCTTGCCCTGCGCCGCAGCCTTCGCACCTGCAAGGCGGCGCTCTACCGCCTGCGCACCGCAGGCATCCGCCCCGACCCCCATGTGATTCTCTTTTGCTCCTACCACGGGAAAAGCGCCGCCTGCTCCCCACGGGCGATCTATGACCGCCTGCTGACCATGCCGGAGTATGACGGTTTTCGCTTTGTCTGGGCGGTGGAGTCCCCGGAGCGGTTTCCCGCTCTGGCGGCGCAGAGCCGCACGACGCTGGTTCCCTTCGGCACGCAGGCGTTTGAGCGTGCCATGGCCGGGGCGGGGTACTGGATTTTCAATATCACCCTGCCGGAGCACATCAGCCCCGGAAAGGGGCAGGTCTATCTCCAGTGCTGGCACGGCACGCCTCTCAAGCGTCTGGGCTTTGATATTCAGGAGACGGACAACGCCATGAACTCCCTTGGGGAGATTCGCCGGAAGTACCGGCTGGAGGGGGAAAAGGTGGACTATTTCCTCTCCCCCTCTCCCTTCGCCTCCCGCTGCTTCCGCTCGGCGTGGCAGCTGGAGCGCTGGGGGAAGGGAGATGCCATTCTGGAGGCGGGCTACCCCCGCAACGACGCTCTGGTGAATCCCCCGCCGGGTACCGTGGAGCGGGTGCGCAGGGAGCTGGGCATCCCGCCTGATAAGCGTGTGCTGCTCTACACCCCCACCTTCCGGGATGACCGGCATATCTCCGGGGAGGGCTACGCCTACGACCCGGCGGTGGATTTCCACGCCCTGCAGGAGGCGCTGGGAGAGGCGTATGTGATACTCTTCCGGGCGCACTATCTGGTGGCCTCCCGGTTTGACTTCACCGCCTATCAGGGCTTTGTGCTGGATGTGTCCCATGTGGAACAGATCAACGACCTGTATCTGGTCTCTGATGTTATGCTCACGGACTATTCCAGCACCATGTTCGACTTCGCCGTTTTGCGCAGACCGATACTCTATTATATGTATGACCTGCAGCGTTACCGGGAGCATCTCCGGGGCTTCTATTTTGACCTGGACGAGCTGCCCGGCGCTATCCTCACCCGCCCGGAGCAGCTCCTCCCCGCCATCCGGGAGAGCGAGCACTTCGTCTGGGACGATAAGTGGGAGGCGTTTCGCCGGCGCTTTGCCCCCATGGAGGACGGACACGCCGCTGAGCGGGTGATTCACGCCGTCATCAAAGAGAGATAAGGAGAGCATATGAGTATAAAGGATACCTTTCGCACCGCACTGAAACGGGAATCCCCCCTGTTTCGTCTCATTTACCGAATTTACAAAAAGCTGGTGGGGCTGCTGTACCTCCTCGCCCGCCTCTTCACCCCCATGGACACCCATCTGGTGCTCTTTGAGGCGTTTCAGGGCAGGCAGTACACCTGCTCCCCCAAGGCGCTGTACTTACAGATGATGTCCGACCCCGCCTATGCTGACTACCGCTTCATCTGGGCGCTGACGAAGGACGCAGAGGAGAAAAACCACCTCGCCAACGCCAGAACGCAGGTAGTACGCTACAACTCCCGTGCCCATAAGCTGGCCTGCGCCAGAGCGAAGTATATCGTCACCAACTCCATGCCTCTGGGCTTCTTCCGGCTGCGGCGGGGGCAGGAGCTGGTGGAGACATGGCACGGCACGCCTCTGAAGCGGCTGGGCTGTGACATTGAGGTGGACAGCAACAGCGTCAACACTGCTCAGGAGATTCACGCCCGCTACCGGGAGCGTGTGGCAAAGATGACCGCTTTTCTCTCCCCCTCGGACTTCTACACGGAAAAGCTCACCTCCGCCTTTGACCTGAAGGGGGCCGGCAGGCATGTGCGCATCATCCAGCAGGGCTATCCCCGAAACGACTTCCTCTCCCGCTTCACGTCGGAGGATGTGAGGGACATCAAGCAGCGTCTGGGCGTGCCGGAGGGGAAACGGGTGATTCTCTATGCCCCCACCTTCCGGGACAATCAGAAGCTGGATAAGGCCTACTCCTATTCCTTCACCCTTGAGATGGACTTTGACCACCTGCTGGATACGCTGGGGGAGGAGTATGTGGTGCTGTTTCGTCCCCACTACTTCATTGCCAACCAGTTCGACTTTGCCCGCTACAGCGGCAGGGTCATCAATGTGGCAGGGGTGGATGATGTAAACGAGGTCTATGTGATCTCGGATATGCTGATTACCGACTATTCCAGCGTATTCTTTGACTATGCCATTCTACACCGCCCCATTTTGCTGTTTATGTACGATTTGGAGCTGTATCAGGGTCAGCTCCGGGATTTCTACATCGACCTGAACGATCTGCCCTTCCCCATCCTGCGCACCCAGCAGGAACTGGAGGCCGCCATTTTGGAGCAGTTCAACGGCGGCTTTGTCTATGACGAGGCCTACCGCCGCTTTAACCGGACCTATACCCCCATGGACGACGGGCAGGCAGGCAGACGGGTTCTGCAGGCGCTGATTCCGAATCCCTGACGAAATAACATGACAAAAGCCCCCGGAGCCCTTCGGTTCCGGGGGATGCTGTTTTATCTGTATCGGATCAATAGCCCATGTCAGGTGCGGCAGGAGCCATAGGCGCAGGAGGCTCCGGCTTGTCGGCCACAATGCTCTCGGTGGTCAGCAGCACGGAGGCTACGCTTGCGGCGTTCTCCAGTGCGGAACGGGTCACCTTGGTGGGGTCAACAATGCCTGCGGTGAGCATGTCGCCATAGACCTCCTTGGCGGCGTCAAAGCCATAGCCCGTCTTGCCGGAGGACTGAATCTTATCCAGTACCACACCGCCGTCAATGCCTGCGTTGGTGGCAATCTGACGCACGGGAGCGGTCAGCGCCTTGGCAATGATGGCAACGCCGGTGCGCTCGTCGCCCTGCGTCTCGCCCAGCAGCTTCTCCACGGCAGGGATTGCGTTCACATAGGCCGTGCCGCCTCCGGCGACAATGCCCTCCTCCACTGCGGCACGGGTGGCGTTCAAAGCGTCCTCCACGCGCAGCTTCTTCTCCTTCATCTCTGCCTCGGTGGCAGCGCCCACCTTGATGACAGCCACGCCGCCGGCCAGCTTGGCCAGACGCTCCTGGCTCTTCTCCTTGTCATACTCGCTGGTGGTGTTGGCAATCAGGGAGCGGATCTGACCCACACGGGCCTTGATGGCAGCGGGATCGCCTGCGCCGTCTACGATAATGGTGTTCTCCTTGGTCACCTTCACCTGACGGGCAGAGCCAAGCTGGTACATCTGGGTTTCCTTCAGCTCCATACCGGTGTCAGCGGAGATCACAGTGCCGCCGGTGAGGACGGCGATGTCCTGCAGCATCTCCTTGCGGCGGTCACCAAAGCCGGGCGCCTTCACGCAGACCACACGCAGGGTGCCCCGCAGGCTGTTCACGATCAGCGTGGACAGGGCGTCGCCCTCCACATCCTCTGCGATGATGAGCAGCTTCTTGCCGGACTGGGCAATCTGCTCCAGCAGGGGCAGCAGCTCCTGAATGGAGGAGATCTTCTTGTCGGTGATGAGGATGGCGGGGTCATCCAGCACAGCCTCCATCTTCTCGGTATCCGTGACCATATAGGGGGTGATATAGCCCCGGTCAAACTGCATACCCTCCACCACCTCGGAATAGGTCTCGGCGGTCTTGGACTCCTCCACGGTAATCACGCCGTCGTGGGAGACCTTCTCCATTGCGTCGGCAATCAGGCGGCCAATGTTCTCGTCAGCGGAGGAGATAGCGCCTACACGGGCAATATCGTCCGTGCCGGAGACGGGCTTGCTGTGTGCCTTGATGGACTCCACAGCGGCGGCAGTGGCCTTGGAAATGCCCTTCTTCATCACCATGGGGTTGGCACCGGCGGCCAGATTCTTCAGGCCCTCGCCGATCATGGCCTGGGCCAGGACGGTGGCGGTGGTGGTGCCGTCGCCGGCCACGTCGTTGGTCTTGGTGGCAACCTCCTTGACCAGCTGTGCGCCCATGTTCTCAAAGGGATCCTCCAGCTCGATCTCCTTGGCGATGGTCACGCCGTCGTTGGTGACAAGGGGAGAGCCGTACTTCTTGCCCAGAACCACGTTGCGCCCCTTGGGGCCGATGGTGATTTTAACGGTATCTGCCAGCTGGTCAACACCCCGCTGGAGAGAACGGCGAGCCTCCTCGCCGTAGCTGATGAGCTTAGACATATCAATTACCTCCGATTCTTAATTCGTACGGGACGGCGTCATCGACATCCCGTATGCAAGGATTATTCCTCGACCACAGCCAGAATGTCGTTCTGACGGACGATGGTGTACTCCTCGCCGTCCACCTTCACCTGTGTGCCGGAATACTTGCTGGTGACGACCTTATCACCGGGCTTTACGGTCATGACAACCTCCTTGCCGTCCACCATGCCGCCGGGACCCACTGCGATCACCTCTGCAATCTCCGGCTTCTCCTTGGCGGCGCTGGTGAGGATGATACCGCCCTTGGTGGTCTCCTCGGCTTCCAGCATCTTGGTGATGACTCTGTCTGCTAAAGGCTTCAGCTTCATGAAGCATTCCTCCTATTTCACTTGTTCAAGCTGTTTGGGTTGGCACTCTATTTGTCTGAGTGCTAACGACAGTGTTATATTATACCAACGCCATTGAAAATGCAAGCCCTCTCCGGCGTATTTTTTCAGATTTAACGATTCGTTCAAAAACTGCCGGGGGAACTCCGGTTCTTCCTGTCTTTCCGGAGATATGGGGGCTGGGGTTTTCCCGTTGTTTCCTGTCAGAGGGGAATTTTCCCCACGCTCCAGCCCGCTCCGTCGGGATAGATGAAATTCAGTTTTTTAGCAGAAAGGCGGATAGACAGCAAATCCGACCGCAGCTCCTCCCCGTCCAGCTGGGCGGTCATGGTGTGCTCACACTGCACCCGCATCTCCCGCCCCCGCTGAATGCGTATCAGTCCGGGGTAGTGCCTGCCGTAGCCGTTGGCATATTGCCGCACAAGCTGGGCTACCCTGATCCGGCTCACCTTCTTCACCAGCACAAAGTCCAGCATCCCATCGTCCGGCATGGCATCCGGCACGGGGCAGAAGCCGCCGCCGTAGTATCTGCCGTTGCACACGGCCAGCAGGGTAAAATCCCCCCGCACCGTCTCCCCGTCCACTGTGACTGTGTACTGCTCCGCAATGCCCCGAACCACGTTTTCCACCAGTGAGATCACATAAGCCATGGAGCCGGACACCAGCGGGAGGTTTTTATAGGCTGCCATACCCACCCCTACCCGTGCGTCCAGCCCCACGGAGGCGATATTCAGCGCCAGCCTGCCATTGCACTCGATCAGGTCAAAGGCGGCGGTATGCCCCTCCACCAGCGCCGCCAGATTGGAAAAGCGCTCCCTGCCTGTGGTGAAAATTTTCAGGAAATCGTTTCCTGACCCGGTAGGCACCACCGTCACCGCCACATGGGGGTATCCCGCCCCGCCGTTTACCACCTCGTTTAAGGTGCCGTCTCCCCCGAAGGCATAGATTCTCAGCGGCTCCTCGCTGCTCTGCGCCGCCGCCGCAGCCAGCTCCCGTCCGTGACCTGCCCGCTCCGTCACCCGGATGTCATAGCTGTCCGGTCTGGACTGCATCAGGGCGTGAATCTCCTCCGCAATCTCGTTGGGACGGTTCCCCTTTCCCGATTTGGGGTTGATGATAAAGAGATGGCGCATGATGTACCTCCAAAAAAGGCGGCGCAATCGCTTTGACTGCGCCGCCTGACAATTATGGTTCCTCCTGCATGGCTGCGGCGGAAGCGCCGCCCTCCGGGTCCAGTGTCAGGCTGGGCGTGTAGCCCTCCTGCACCTTTGCGTCAAAGGTGCGGTTTCTCAGCCGGGTATCCCCGGACAGTCCGTCCCTTTGCAGCATCTTCTCCATCACGTCTATATCGGAGGTGATGTCCAGCATGTCGCCCTCAAAGAGCTTGTCCAGCTGAAGCTCGAAGCCCTCCACCACCTTATCCAGAATACCCTCGATTCTCGCCTTTGTGGCGGCGACATTCTCCCCGCCGGAGTGCTGGGCATCCAGCTCGGCGTAGGTATTCAGCATTTTCAGCGTGGTGGGCAGGTAGTAGTCCAGAAATGTGTGCAGCTCTCCTGCCCGCTCCGGGTGCTTGTTCAGGTAGGTGAGGATATGCCGGGTGATCTCCTCAATCCGGTCAATTTTCCGGCTGATCTCCTCTCCGGGAATACGGTCATTGGCGCTGCGAATCTGGCGGAGAATCTGATCCTCCGCCGTGAAATCCAGCTTCTCCTCCCGCTTCTCCTCACTCACCTTCCGCTCCACAGGCTCCGGCTTTGCCACAGAGGCGTCAATCACCAGCGTCTCCGTGGAGATGTCAATATAGGCGCGGTCTCCGAACAGTCCGTCGTCAATCATCTGCTGGATGGTATCGCAAACCTCGTCCATGGAGGCGGGCAGGCTCTCTGCAATGGGGCGCAGGGGGATGAGGGGCTTCTGCTCCATTCTCGCCAGATATTTCTTGAATTTTTTTGCCCGTCTCCCCTTGAACCAGCCCCACAGGAAGGTGCCGATACCGCCCCCTGTGAAGAAGATCAGCGGGGCAAGCTCATCCCAGAAGAGGTAGCCGTCCCCCACCTCCCCCAGAAGAACCATTCCGAACAGCGCCGCAATCAGGCCGCCCACGATCATCTGCCACCTGCCGCTTTTGATTGGAACGTAGGGGAACCTGCGCACGCCGTTTCTTTTTCCGGCGGAGGAGGTTCTGGTGCCTCTGCGCTGGGTGCTGGAGGTACGGCGCAACTCTGAGGAGTAGCTGCCGCCCTCGGCTCTGCCCTCGGAATAGGTGATGGGCTGGGTGCGCTGGCGTTTATACTGCTCGTACTGCTCGAAGGTTGTTGGCTCCCGGCTGGACTCCTGCATCATTTTCAGCGCCAGAAGTGCCAGTCCCGGCACAGCGCC
>CAJOOV010000154.1 GCA_905236265.1 uncultured Oscillospiraceae bacterium
ACCTTCACCTTGTCCAGCTTCGTGATCTCCCAGCTCAGGGGGGAGACGGACAGCACAGGCGTCTTTTCCGGCAGCGCCGCAGGCGCTTTGTCCATGACAGCGCACTGAAGCATGGCCTGCTGGCGCTGGAGGGGGCTGAGGGCGTCGAAATCAGAGCGTGTCATATATCCGTCATAGGTGTAGCCCAGCGGCAGGGCGTAGCGGTTGCGAAAGAGCTGGTAGCGCTTGGTTTTTGCGCTCACCTTTCCCGCTGCCTCAAAGCCATAGGGCACATCGGTGCCGTCAGGGGCGATGCGGTATTTGACGCTGGACAGGGCGCACAGAATGGTGGACTGATCCATGCCCCAGATGGCATAGTTCATCCGCACCCCCGCAAGGGCAAAGGAGAGATAGTAGTCCGTCATTTTGCCGGGCAGGGCGCTCCAATAGGAGCTGGTGCCCTTTGCCTTGGACAGGGCAAAGCGGTTGGTGCGGGAGGTGGTGACCTCCGTGCGGTAGAAGCCGTCATCGGGGATGTTCTTTGCGGCGGATTCCTCCGAGCGGCTCATGGAGGTGGTCATCTTGCCGGGATAGCGGTAATCGTCGATCTCGTTTTGGAAGGGGGGAAGGAAATAGATAAAGATGTGGACAACGGCGGCAAGGGCAGTGACCCATGCCACACGGCGGTTGGCGGCGGTGTGATCCCGTGTGCGATCCGGCATCAGCACGGCCAGAAGGGTCAGCGCCATCAGCACTGCGCCGGTGACCACTTCATAGCGGAGGTTGAGGCACACGCTGCCCAGCATCCAGATGCCCGCTGTCACTGCCACGGCTTTTCGCTCCTTCGAGGTGAGCTTCCACAGATCACGGGTGCCGTAGACGGTGGCCATGGCCACACACAGGGCATAGCCAAAGCACCAGCGGTTGGTCACATAGCCAAAGCCGTTGAACACCTTGCCCGCATAGGGCAGGCAGAGAAAGACGGTCAGCACCACAAACAGCGTCCGAACCGTCAGCGTCTCCCGCTCCCGGCGTACAAACAGCAGGGTCAGGGCGATGAGAGCGATACCGAAGAAGGAGAGCTGCGTCCAGTTGTCGGTAAACTGGGGGGCGGCAAAGGAGGAGAAGGTCTCGATATACTCCTTCAGCGTGTAGACAAGCCCGGTGTAGCCGCTCTGTTCTCCCGCACGGGCGCAGATAAAATAGTTCATCACGGAGGGCAGGAAATAGACCATAGACAGGGCAAAGCCCAACAGATAGAACAAAAACAGGCGCAAAAGCTGGAAAAAACTCTTTTTCAGCGCCTTTCCGTTGACGCACAGCTGGCGCACGGCAAGGTAGAGCGCCATCAGCAGCGTGTCAATATAGGCATAATAGTACCCGCACAGCATGGTCAGGACAATGGAGGCCACAAAGCAGCCCCATTTGCCGTCCTGCAGATACCGCTCTGCAGAGACCAGAATCAGCACAAGGCAGAGCATAAAGTTGGAGATGAAGTAGACGTGGCTGAACCCGGCGTGAAAGACAAAGCCGCAGAAGGTGTAGACCAGCGCTCCCAGCGCCATGGGGAAGGGCTCAGTCTGCCCCACCCGGCGGCAGAACAGGCAGAAGGCCGCCCCGGTGCAGTAGAGCTGAGTCACCACCATCAGGGAATAGGCATGCTCCAGATAGCGGGTAGGGGAGAGCAGGGCAAAGAGGAAAAAGGGGTTGAAGTGCAGCCCTACCAGAATATTATTGCCCTGTCCGATGCTGAAATCCCATTGGGGCAGTGTGAGGCGTCCGGTATGCACAAGACCCTTCAGAGCCTCATAGAGATAGTCTCTGGTATAGCGCATGATGACAAAGTAGATGTCCTCACCGTCGGGAATCCAGACAAAGGTACGCTCAAAATAGTAAAAGATTGCCAGAATCACCAGAATCAGCCCGGCATAGGCAAGGGTGTAGTCCCAAAGCCCGGTCAGTCTGCGGCGTTCCAGCTTTTCCCTGAGATGAAACATGCGTGAATCCTTCCTTAATCCTGAAATAGTCCACAATCGGCTTTATCTTAACACACATCCTCGGCTATTGCAATAAATTCCCGGCGCAGAGGAGGGAAAAGGCGGAAAAAAGACCCGGAAAACCGGGTCTTTCCAGTCCGTCCCCGGAAAGGGGAGGGCATCAGAGATTCTCTACCGCCATCACCTTGTTCACCCGGCGCTCGTGGCGTCCGCCGTCGAAGGGGGTGTTCAGGAAGATGTCCACGATGGTCTCCGCCATGCCGGGGCCGATGAGGTTGCCGCCCATGGCAAGGCAGTTGGCGTTGTTGTGGCGGCGGGTCAGCTCGGCGGAAAGGGGTTCGCTGCACAGGGCGCAGCGCACGCCCTTTACCTTGTTGGCCGCCATGGAAATGCCGATTCCGGTGGAGCAGACCAGCACGGCCCGGTCAACCTCGCCCCTTGCCAGCGCCTGAGCGGCGGGAACGCCGAAGTCTGCGTAGTCACAGCTTGCGGTGGAGTCGGTGCCGAAGTCCACCACCTCATGCCCTTTTTCGGTGAGGTATGCCTTGATATGCTCCTTGAGGGGATAGCCTGCGTGGTCGGAACCCATGGAAATTTTCATCTGTATCGCTCCTTTTTATCATATGGCTCAAACGGTGCCTCTATTGTACTGCAAGGGAAAACAAATGGCAACTATACGGGGATGCCGTTGATATAGACCCGGAGGGTTTTCGTTTCCAGCGCCAGAGGGGAGCCGGAGAGCACGGCAATATCCGCATCCTTCCCCACGGTGAGGGAGCCGACCCGGCTGTCAATTCCGGCGATTTCCGCCGCCCGGAGGGTGATGGCCAGCAGGGCATCCCGCTCATCCAGCCCCGCCTTCTCCGCCAGCGCCGCCTCAAAGGGCAGGTATTGGATGGGGTTTTCCGGGTGGTCTGTGCAGATGGCTGTCCTGACCCCTGCCCGGCACAGCAGGGCGGTGTTTTCCAGCACCTGCTGACGCAGCTCCGGCTTGCTCCGGTCACCGAAGATAGGGCCGGTGACGGCGGGAACCCCGGCCTGTGCCAGCAGGGGGGCGATCAGATGCCCCTCGGTGCAGTGAACGATGACCGTATCCAGATTAAACTCCCTGCCAATGCGCACCGCCGTGGCGATGTCATTTGCCTTGTGGGCGTGGAAGTGGGCGGGGAGCTTTCTCTGAATCACCGGCACCAGCGCCTCCAGCTTTGCATCAAACTCCGGCGGCTCTGCGTCCTCGTCTGCCGCCGCCTTTTCCTGCTTGCGCAGATACTCTTTTGCCTTACTGAGCTGCTCCCGGATGAGGGCGGCCGTGGCCATGCGGGTGACAGGCGCCTCGTCCCTGTCCTTATAGGTCCACTTGGGATTTTCGCCCAGAGCGAATTTCATGGCGGCGGGGTCTTTCACAATCATCTCGTCTACCCAGCGCCCGGCGGTTTTGACTGCGGCAAAGGTGCCGCCGATGGCGTTGGCGGAGCCGGGGCCGGTGAGAACGGTGGTGATGCCTGCCGAGCGCGCCTCCTGAAAGCAGCGGTCCTGAGGGTCGATGCTGTCAATCGCCCGGAGATGGGGGGTGACGGGGTCGGTGCTTTCGTTGCCGTCGTCCCCCTCGAAGCCCAGAGCGTCAGCGAACATGCCCAGATGGCAGTGGATGTCCACAAAGCCGGGGTAGACGTGCGCTGCGTTCAGGTCAATGCTCTCTCCCTCCGGGCAGTGCTCCATGCTGCCCACGGCGGTGATAATCCCGTTTTCAAAGGCGAGAAAGCCACAGGGAATATCCGGGGCGTCCATGGGATGCAGAAAGGCGTTTTTCAGAATCATCTCGAATCTCCTCGTTCAGTGCAACGCCGCACAGGCATTGCACTGTGCGGCGAAACAGGTGGTTTATCCTCTGCGGTTTCTCCGGGGACGGCGGCTCTCCCCGCCCCGGTTCAGATCCGACTGACGGCTCTCGGACTCAGAGAGGAAGTGCTTGAGCATATTGTCAAAATCCTGCGGCTCCTGGGGCTGCTTTGCGGCGCTGCGGGGCTGGGAGAAGCTCCCGCCTCTGGGAGAATACCCCTGATAGGCCGTCGGGGTGCGGTTTTGACTCTCTCCGCCTCTGGGCGGGCGCTGCCCACGGGGGCGGTTTCCGGCCGGCCGGGCGGGTGGCGGCTCAGTCTGCTTGATAGACAGGTTGATGCGGCCGCTTTCGTCAATGCCGATCAGCTTTACCTTCACATCCTGTCCCACTGACAGCAGTTCGTTGACATCGTTGACAAAGGAATAGGCGATTTCAGAGATGTGGACTAAGCCTGACCGGCCTCCGGGCAGCGATACAAACGCTCCGAATTTGGTAATACCGGTCACTTTTCCGTCCAGAATTGCCCCCACTTCCAGCTCCATAGGTTCTCTCTTTCCTCTCTTTGGGTGTGCTAGTTTGTGGTGTCGTAGAAGATGACCTCTCCCTCTTCTACCAGACCCATCTTGTCCTTGGCGACGGCCAGCACAGTGTCAGGGTCGCCGCTGTTGGCGATGTCGTCTGCCAGCGCTGCGTTGGTCTCCCGCTGCTGATCGACGGCCTCCTGATACTGTGACAATTGGATCTCGGCGGCTTGGAGCCTGCTGCGGATATTCAGCAGGGTGACGGCGGTAAAGACCAGTAGAATCAGCACGACCAGCTTTGAAAGAACGCCGCTTCGCTTCAGCTTCATGACCTTTGACCTCCTCCCGTTTTTCGAGACAGGGCATATTGCGCCCACTCACAAACATTGCCTTAACTATAACCCATTTTTTCCAATAAGAAAAGAGATTTTTGAGGAATTTACAAAAATTTTTATGTGCTGCGTGGATTTTCCGCAGGGGTGTGGTGAGAAAGAGGAGCAGATGCGCCGCCGTGGACAGTATCCGCTCCTCCACAGGCAGCAGCACAGGGCTGAACAGGGTGAGATACCCGGCGCAGCCTATGCCCAGCGCAAGGGCGTTCCAGCCGCCCACACGTCCTGCCCCGGCGGCGAGGGACACATAAAGCAGCATCCCTGCCAGCACTGCCCAGAAGGACAAATCCAGAAAGACAACCGCCAGCCTGCCCGTCCAATGCCGGCGGGCAAGGCGCAGCAGGTCATAAATACCCCCTGCCGCCCCGCCCAGCGCCAGAGCCCAGAGCAGACCCAGCGTCTGGATATGCAGATCCGTCTCCAAGCCCTTACCCCATCAGCCGGGCGAACAGCCCCGTCCGGCGCTGGAAGACCTCGTAGCTGAGGGCATCCACCGTGCCCTCCACCCGCAGCTCCCCGCCGTCCAGACTGAGCTGTTCGATGTGCAGCCCTGAGCCCCGGATGGTCAGATCACCCTGACAGGTGGCCAGAACGATCTCGTTTTCGTCAAAGCGGGCCACCTCCTCCACACCGGAGACCGCCAGCCGGGAACGGTTTTCCAGCAGGATATGGTGGCGCTTCTCCTCCGGAAGATTGGCAGGATAGGCAGGCATACGCATTCCCCCTTTCGTGACATGGTAAAAATCTATGCACGAAGGGGGGAGTGTATGCCCCCTGCCCGCCTGCAAAGCCGGAAGGGGTGTTACTGCATCAGCGCCTCCATCTCGTCCAGCAGCCGGTCAAACAGCTCCAGCGCCTGATTGACGGGCTGGGGCGTTGCCATATCCACGCCCGCACCCCGCAGCAGGGAGATGGGGTCGGCGCTGCTGCCGCCGGAGAGGAAGCCGATATAGTCCTTCACCGCCTGCTCCCCCTCGTTCAGAATCCGGGTGGACAGGGCGATGGCGGCGGCGTAGCCGGTGGCGTACTGATAGACATAGAAATTATAGTAGAAGTGGGGGATTCTTGCCCACTCCAGAGCGATCTGGTCATCAACCACGATTTCGGAGCCGAAGTAGTCCTCGTTCAGCTTCCGATAGAGGGCGCAAAGCGCCTCGGCGGTGAGACCCTCGCCCCGCTGAGCCATGGCGCTGAGCTCCAGCTCGAACTCGGCAAACATGGTCTGACGGTAGAGGGTGGTGCGGAACTGCTCCAAAAAGTAGTTGATGAGGTAGGCACGCTCCCGCCTGTCTGTGGTTTTGCCCAGCAGGTACTGCATCAGCAGCGCCTCGTTGCAGGTGGAGGCCACCTCCGCCACGAAGATCACATAGTCGGAGTAGACCGTGGGCTGGTTGGCGTTGGAGAACCAGGAGTGGAGGGAGTGCCCCATCTCGTGAATCAGGGTGAACACGTCGTTGAGGGTGTTGTGGTAGTTCAGCAGCACATAGGGATGGGGTCTAGCCCCGGCGGAGTAGGCGCCGGAGCGCTTTCCGGTGTTCTCATAGACATCGATCCAGCGCCGCTCATATCCCTCCCGCAGCACCTTCAGATATGCCTCCCCCATGGGCTTGAGCGCCTCAAGGGTAATCTCCTTTGCCTGCTCAAAGGGAATGTTCATCTCCACATCCCCGACAATGGGGGTGTAGAGGTCATAGAAGTGAAGCTCCTCCACCCCCAGCAGCTTCTTGCGCAGGGCGGTATAGCGGTGCAGCTTGGGCAGGTTGGAGCGCACGGCGGAGATCAGGTTGCGATAGACCTCCTCCGGAACCTCCGTGCTGTCCAGAGCGGCGGCGAGGGGGGAGGAGTATTTTCTGGCACGGGAGAAGAAGAGGAGCTGCTTCATCTGTGCGGAGAGAATGGCGGCGCTGGTGTTGCGGAACTGTCCGTAGACCCCGTAGAGCTGCTCAAAGGCAGACTTGCGAAGCGCCCTGTCCGTGGAATACATCAGAGGGATAAAGCTCCCGTGGGTCAGGGGATGGGGCTTGCCCTCGCTGTCCACTGCGTCGGGGAAGGTCATGTCCGCATCGTTGAGCATGGAGAAGATATTGTCCGGGTTGTCCGACAGCTCTCCCGCCCCGGCCAGCAGGGTCTCCTCGGCGGGGGAGAGGATGTGCGCTTTTCTCCGGCGAATCTGTTCCAGCGCCCTGCGGTACAGCTCCAGCTCAGGGCAGGCGGCATAAAAGCCCTCCAGCGTCTCCTCCGGGATGTCCAGAATTTCGTTGGTCTCATAGGAGGCGGCGGTGTTGAGCTGCACCATCAGGGCGGTGAGCTGGGCGAGCATGTCCTGATACTTTGCCACTCTGGTGTCCTCATCTCCCCGGCGGGCGGCGTACTCCGCCAGAGCGCCGATGGACAGATTGATCTCGTCTCCCAGACGCAGGGAGCGCAGCAGGCTCTCCCCGCTCTCTCCCAGATGCCCCTTCAGCGCCTCTACGGCGGGAAGGAATGTCTTTGCCTGCCGGAAAGCGGCAAACCACGCCTCGTCCGTGGGGAAGAGATCCTCCAAAGCCCATGTGTATGCCTGTTTCTGTTCACTTCGTTCCATGCTGTTACTCCTTTTCAAATGAAAGACCCTGCGGGCTTACCCGGCGGGGCCTTTGGATTACAGATTTCTGACCAGCCGCACGGCAACGCCCACGATTCTGGCATTGCCGTTGGAAAAGTCGCTGACGGGAAGGATTCTCGGCTCATAGTCGGTGTTCTCCGGCTGGAGAATGACCCAGTCCCCCTGACGGCGGAAGCGCTTCAGGGTGGCGTCCTCCCGCTGGACAATGCAGGCGACGATCTGTCCGTTCTCCGCCTGCTCCTGCCGGTGCAGCAGCACCAGATCCCCGGTCTGGATACCGGCGTTTTTCATGCTGTCGCCGGACACACGGAGATAGAAGTATTGGGAGGGCTGGGGCACGTCCGCAGAGGCATAGCCCAGAACCTCCTGCTGTGCCAGCTCCGGTATCCCTGCCTTGATGACCCCCAGAATGGGGATCATGCTCTCTCCCGGCGGGAGAATGCCGCTGCTCTGCCGGGGCACGTCATAGCCCTGCAGCCAGAGGAGATCCACCCCCAGCCGCTCCGCCATTTGGGCGGCGACGCTGGCCTTTGGCTCCCGCTGACCCAGAACATAGCGGTTCAGGGTCTGGGGCTTCATGTCCAGAAGCTGCCCCAGCGCCTCATAGTTCAGGTTCCGCTCCTCCATCAGCGTGCGAAGCCGCCTGCCCAGGGTTTCCTGCTTTTCCATCTGCCTCACCGCCTTTGCCCTATTCTAGCATAAAAAGGGGAGGGGTTCAATTCCATTTTCCCCATTTGGAGGGCGATTGATTCCCAAATGGTTCAGATTACTTGGCTGTTTCTCCAAACGGAGAAAAAACTGAAAACAGGGGTTGACAAAATCTCCAAACGGTGATAAACTGTGCAGCGTGGATAGAACATGTGTTCGATTGAAACAGCGAGGGAGGTGCAGGACAAAGAAATGCCGTGAGAAAAGAAAAGACCGGACATCAAAGATGTCCGGTCAGGATGGAGGAGAATGGATTCGAACCATTGTAGGCGGTCGCCAACAGATTTACAGTCTGCCCCCTTTAGCCACTTGGGTACTCCTCCATATGAAGTTGTGCTGAAGCCGAACACATCCAATCCGGAAAGCTGGTGGACGGACTCGTTTGACAGAGGTGCAAATCTGCCCCCGGCAGATTTGTTTGATTTCAATTCGAGTCCCCGAACCTTTAACAGACAGTCCAGAAAGCAGAAACACATCCGGCTTGGGAAAGCTGAAAGCTGGTGGACGGACTCGAACCCCCGACCTGCTGATTACAAATCAGCTGCTCTACCAACTGAGCTACACCAGCAAGGTTTCGTGTTCAAATCAGCATGGAGTAT
>CAJOOV010000155.1 GCA_905236265.1 uncultured Oscillospiraceae bacterium
GATAGGTCTTTCCCGTGCCGGCAGGGCCAACACCCAGCGTGATGGTATTGTTCTGGATGGCCTTAATATAGTGGCTCTGCCCGGAGGTCTTTGCCCGGATGGGCTTGCCCCGTGAGGTGATGCACAGCACATCTCTTCCGAAGCTGTCGATTTCCTCTCCCTTGCCGGAGCGTACCAGAGAGAAGACATAGCGAACCAGCTGCTCGTTCAGCTCCTCGCCCCGGTGCAGCAGCTTCAGCAGACCCTCCACTGCCTGTGCCGCCTGCTCTACCTGCGCCTGCTCGCCGGAGAGCTTCAACGCCCCGTCCCGGCTGACGGTGGAGACTTCAAATTCCTGTTCCAGCAGGCGGATATGCTCGTCAAAGGCGCCGAACAGGGCAGATACCGCCTCGTTTTCTTCCAATGGGATTTGCTTTTCTGTCAAGTGCGTTCATCTCTTTCTCGGATTTGTACAGGCTCAGGGGGTGGAGAGAGGCGCTTCAACGCCGATCTGCTCCAGACAGCGGGCATCCAGCGTGACAACGACGGCACCCTTCCGCTCCTCCACGCTCCAGTCTGCGCTGAGAATCTCTCCCCCGTCCAGAGCGGTCTCCAGCCGGGTGCGGAGAATGTCCTTCAGAAACTGCGCCCCCGCCTGAGGGGACAGGGCGCTCTCCCCGGCCCATGCCTGCCACTGACTGCGCCAGAGTCCGAAGGGCAGTGCAGTGCCGTCGGGAAGACGCAGTGGGATTAGTATGGCTATTTTAGCACATTCCCTATCCTGCTGGCTACTGTTTCCGTAAAAATTCACCCTTCTGTTGAACAGCCGCCCTGCGTATCCCGTGTCCCGCTCCCCGCCGGGGGACAGGGCGGAGAGGGGAAGGGCGGCGGAGAGGGTATGCTTCGTCACCGCCCAGACCTGACCCTTGGAGCGCACGCTCTGGGTGGAGACCACCTCTCCGCTGCCGTCCCGCTTCAGGTTGCGCAGCAGGTGGGAGATAATCACCTCTCCCTTCAAAACGCCGTCCCCCTGAGCAAGCTCCGCCTGCCCTGCAATCACGTCCAGATCCACAATCCACCCGTCTCTGGCTGCCACGATGTCCGAGGGGACGGAGTCGTCAGTGATCTCCGGCACCGGATCCGCCTCCCGCACCACCACTCTGGCACGGATGCCGCTGATGTCCACGGTGAGAAAGGCCAGCTCCTGCGCCTGCATCAGCGCCCGGTTGGACAGCTCCCGCACGTCCACACCGGGGCCGTAGCTGCCTATTCCGAAGCCGCAGCGCTGCAGCAGGGCGATGACGGAGGCATCGGAGACGGTGACATTGCCCTCCACGTCAATGACCATAATAAAGCGGCTCAGGACAGTGAACAGCAGAAAAAAGAGAATCGCCCCCGCTATCATCCCTGTGCGCAGGCGAAAGCGCAGCAGAAAGGCGGGCAGCCCGCCCTCCTCCACCACCTGCAGCCGGGACAGGGACTGCTCCGCCAGCTGTTTCGCCTGTGCCAGCCTGTAGCGGGGCAGGGTGAATCTGGCACACTGGGCATTTTGAGGCGCTGCGTCCCAGAAGGGCAGGGAGTGGACGGCGCAGAGATTGAACCACCGCTCCGGATAGGGGCCGCTCAGCTCCACTGTGACCCAGCCCAGCAGCCAGCGTATCAGCCGCCCCATCTCAGCTCAGCTCCACGGCGGTGATTTTTCCGGAGATGCACAGCGTCTCCCCGTTCATCGACCGCAGATCCAGCCCGCTGCCCCGCACGCACACCGCCATGCGCCCTGCGCCGATGTGGATCTCCTCTGTGCCATAGCTGAGAATGCCCCTGTGTCCCTCAATCCAGAACTCCCGGTCACCCACCAGCTCCATCCGGGGCAGGCCTGCCACAATATCACCGGGCAGATCAAAGGTCTGGGCGGCCTGCTCCCGCAGGCGGTTCCATAGCTGCTGCATTCCCCATGCCTCCTTTGCTCAGAACACTTTATGCGCCGGTGCGGCGCTTATGCACATAAATCGGGGCGGCAGGGAGGATGAGCACAAGATATGGGGGTGCATTTTCTACGAAGGGGGCTTCCGGCGGGGCGGCAAAAGGGAGAAATGCACCTGTTTTTCCCGCAAGGGAGAGAAAAGACGCTGAATCGGCGGGTTTTCCAAACCTTTTGCCTAACAGTTAGGCTTCTATATCTTGTGGAGGATAAGACTTTGATACCACTAGATTTAGTGAGATTTGTGCAAATGGCCAGTTGCCAATTCCGGAAAGGCTTGCTATAATCAATTGCGTTCCGGTTTCAGGAGAGCTATGCGCCCATCAGGGCTGAGATAGAGCAGATCGGCTCGAGGAAGGAGAGAGCTTCAGCATGAAAGTGATAAAGAGAGACGGCTCCACGGTGGATTTCGACCGAAGTAAGATCGTGGTGGCGGTGCAGAAGGCGAATCAGGCGGTGGAGCCCGGCCAGCGGATTTCCGACGGACAGGTGGAATCCATTGCGGATTATGTCGCCGGACGGGACCGCAGCCGCCTGCTGGTGGAGGATATTCAGGATATGGTAGAGCAGCGCCTGATGGCGCTGGGGAAGTACGAGCTGGCAAAGCGCTATATCATCTACCGCTACAACCGTGCCCTTGCCCGCAGGCAGAACACCACGGATGAGGATATTCTCGACCTGCTCCACAACGCCAACAAGGAGATGGCAGAGGAGAACTCCAACAAGGACACCACAGTGGCCTCTACCCAGAGAGACTATATCGCCGGCATTGTCAGCCGGGATCTCACCCGGAGAATCCTGCTGCCGGACAAGATCTCCAAGGCGCATGACGAGGGCGTGTTCCACTTCCATGACGCAGACTATTTTGTCCAGCCCATCTTCAACTGCTGCCTGATTAACATCGGGGACATGCTGGACAACGGCACCATGATGAACGGCAAGCTCATTGAGTCCCCCAAGAGCTTTCAGGTGGCCTGCACCGTGTGTACCCAGATCATCTCCTGCGTGGCCTCCAACCAGTACGGCGGCCAGAGCGTGGACATCAGCCATCTGGGCAAATACCTGCGCCGCAGCAAGGAGAAGTTTACCCACAAGATCATGGAGGCCGCCGGCGGTGCAATCAGCAGCGATCTGCTGGACAGGCTGGTGGCGGAGCGGCTGCAGACCGAGCTGAAAAACGGCGTGCAGACCATCCAGTACCAGATCAATACCCTCATGACCACCAACGGCCAGTCCCCCTTCGTCACCCTGTTCCTCTATCTCCGGGAGGGCGATCCCTATATTGAAGAGAACGCCATGATTATCGAGGAGATTCTCCGCCAGCGGCTGGAGGGCATCAAGAACGAGAGCGGCGTCTTTGTCACCCCTGCCTTCCCCAAGCTGGTCTATGTGCTGGACGAGAACAACAACCTCACCGGCGGCAAGTACGACGACCTCACCCGGCTGGCCATCCGCTGCTCCGCCAAGCGGATGTATCCCGACTATATCTCCGCAAAGAAGATGCGGGAGAACTACGAAGGCAATGTGTTCTCCCCCATGGGCTGCCGCTCCTTCCTCGCCCCGTGGAAGGACAAGGACGGAAACTACAAGTTTGAAGGCCGCTTCAATCAGGGCGTTGTCTCCATCAACCTGCCTCAGGTGGGTCTTGAGGTCCGGGGCGACATGGAGAAGTTCTGGCCGGAGTTTGACCGGAGGCTGGAGCTGTGCAGAGAGGCGCTGATGTGCCGCCACAACGCCCTGAAGGGCGTCGTCTCCGACGTGTCCCCCATCCACTGGCAGTACGGCGCTCTGGCGCGGCTGAAGAAGGGGGAGACGATTGACAAGCTGCTCTACGGCGGCTACTCCTCCATCTCTCTGGGCTATATCGGGCTGTATGAGCTGACCAAGCTGATGACCGGCATGAGCCACACCCAGGGGGAGGGCAAGGAGTTTGCCCTTCAGGTGATGAAGCATCTGCGGGACACCACCAAGCGCTGGAGAGCGGAGAGCAATATCGGCTTCGCCCTCTACGGCACCCCTGCCGAGAGCCTGTGCTACCGCTTCGCCCGCATCGACAAGGAGCGCTACGGCACGGTGAAGGATGTCACCGACAAGGGCTACTACACCAACTCCTACCATGTGGACGTGAGAGAGCCTATCGACGCCTTCTCCAAGCTGAAATTCGAGGCGGAGTTCCAGCCCCTGTCCACCGGCGGGTGCATCTCCTATGCGGAGATTCCCAACATGGGGAAGAATCTGGAGGCGCTGGAGTCTCTGGTGAAGTTCATCTACGACAATATCCAGTATGCCGAGTTCAACACCAAGAGCGATTACTGTCAGGTGTGCGGCTTTGACGGAGAGATTGTCATTAACGACAATCTGGAGTGGGAGTGCCCCTGCTGCGGCAATAAGGACCACCGCCGGATGAACGTGGTGCGCCGTACCTGCGGCTATCTGGGAGAGAACTTCTGGAATGTGGGCAAGACCAAGGAAATCCGGTCGAGGGTGCTGCATCTGTAAGACGAAAACCACCCAAATACCAACACCGGGGCGGCTGAACCGTCCCGGTGTCTGTCATAAGAGGGGAACCGCCATGAATTACGCAACCATCAAAAAAACCGACATCGCCAACGGCCCCGGCGTGCGGGTGAGCCTGTTTGTCTCCGGGTGCAGCCACCACTGCGAGGGCTGCTTTAACGCCGAGGCGTGGGATTACCACTACGGCCAGAGCTACACAAAGGACACGGAGGAGGAGATCATCGCCGCTCTCAGCCTGCCCTATATCACCGGGCTGACGCTGCTGGGAGGAGAGCCCTTTGACCCCCAAAACCAGCCCCACCTGCTGCCGCTGCTGCGCCGGGTGCGCCGGGAGCTGCCGGAGAAGACCATCTGGTGCTACACCGGCTATACGCTGGAGACAGACCTGCGCACCGACGCTCTGGGCATCCCGGAGATCACCCATGAGATGCTCTCCCTGATCGACGTGCTGGTGGACGGGGAATTTGTCCTTGCGCAAAAGGACATTCAGCTCCGCTTCCGGGGTTCATCAAACCAGCGCCTCATTGACCTGCGCAAGACGGAAGACAACGGAGGCAGGGTGGTCTGGTGGAAGGATGAGGTCTATCCCCAGTGAGGACAGCACGATACACGCTTTGAAGCCCCGCCTGTGCTCAGGCGGGGCTTTCTTACGCCGCCGGGGCAGAGGTATCCCGCTGCTGGCGGCCGGTGTGGTCAATGGTGTAGGGGGCGGGGTAGATCAGCTCCTCAATCTTACACAGGGTGTAGCCCTGCGCCTGAAGGGCTTCAATGATGCCGGGCAGTGCTTCTGGGGTGTGGAGGGCGGCGTTGTGGAACAGGACAATGGAGCCGGGCTGCACATTGTCCAGCACCCGTTTGGTGATCTCCGGGGCGGAGAGCTCCTTCCAGTCCAGCGAATCCACATCCCACTGAATCGGCTCCATGCCCAGAGAGCGGATGGTGTTCACCACGGTGTCATTGTAATCCCCATAGGGGGGACGAATCAGGGTGGGGCGTGTTCCGGTAATCTGTTCGATTTTGTCACTGCAGGCGTTTACCTCAGCGGCAATGCCGTCGGCGGACAGCTCCGTGAGCTTTGGGTGGGTGTCGGAGTGGTTCTGGACGCTGTGGCCTGCGTCCGCAAGGGCTTTCACGGATTCGGGATACCTGTCAACCCACTGCCCCACCAGAAAAAAGGTGGCAGGAACGTCATAGCGGGCGAGAATGTCAATGAGCTGCTGAGTATCCTCGTTCCCCCATGCGGCATCAAAGCTGATGGCAATGCGCTTTTCCTCCGTCTGCACGGCATAGATGGGGAGCTGGCGCTGGGTGGCGGCGGCGCCCACTGCGTTGGGGTGGCTGACCAGCAGGAACATCCCCGCAGCCGCCGCAGCGCAGGCAAGGACGCTGAGCAGCCGCCGGGGGAGAACAAATACCTTCATCTTCATGGAGACACCTTCCTTTCTCATAGGGTTACTCTATGCGGGAAAAGGGAGGGGTAGACTGGACAGCGCTGGATGAGAACGGAATAATACTGACAGGTGAGTAGACAAAAGACGAAAAAAGAGATATAATGCAAAAAGTCATTATGGGAAATGTTTGCAGATGACCGGCGCAGTACGGGAAACGGTTCGCTGCCCGGTCAGACGGCTCGTAAGTACAGGGGGATGAAAAGAATGAGTGTATTCGGTGGGGCAACGCTGATGATTACAGGCGGTACCGGGTCGTTTGGCAACACGGTGCTGAAGCATTTTCTGACGACGGATATCGGACAGATCCGCATTTTCTCACGGGACGAGAAAAAGCAGGACGATATGCGCCACGATATTCAGCATAAATACCCCGAGGCGGCAAAAAAAGTGAAGTTCTTCGTGGGAGACGTGAGAGACCCCAGAAGCATTGCGGACGCCATGCCCGGAGTGGATTATATCTTTCACGCCGCCGCACTCAAACAGGTGCCCTCCTGCGAGTTTTTCCCCATGCAGGCGGTGAAGACCAACGTGGAGGGGACAGACAATGTCCTCCATGCCGCCATTGACGCCGGAGTGAAGCGGGTGGTGTGCCTGTCCACGGATAAAGCGGCCTACCCCATCAATGCCATGGGTATCTCCAAGGCCATGATGGAGCGCATCATCTATGCCAATGCCAGAGTGGCGGCGGAGCGGGGCGGCACAGTGATCTGCTGCACCAGATACGGCAACGTCATGTGCTCCCGCGGGTCTGTTATCCCCCTGTTTATTGACCAGATTCACGCAGGTCATCCCATCACCATCACAAACCCGGACATGACCCGGTTTTTGATGAATCTGGACGAGGCGGTGGAGCTGGTGCGCTTCGCCTTTGAACATGCCAACCCCGGCGACCTGTTTATCCAGAAGGCGGACGCCTCCACCATCGGCGATCTGGCAAAGGGCGTGCAGCAGCTCTTTGGCGACACCGGGACGAATATCATCGGCACCCGCCACGGCGAAAAGCTCTATGAGACGCTGATGACGAGAGAGGAGCGCCTGCGCTCTGAGGACATGGGGCAGTATTTCCGGGTGGCTGCGGATAACCGTGACCTGAACTACGACAAATACTTTGTTCAGGGCAAGGTGGAGACGCAGGCGGAGGAGAGCTATACCAGCCACAACACCGTCCGGCTGGACGTGGAGGGCGTGGTGAAGAAGATTCTCACCACGGACTATGTGCAGGAGGAATTGAAGGGGATCCGCCACTATTGAGCGCCCCTCCGAGAGAAGGAAAAGCACAGCAGAACAAACCCTGTTTCCTGCCCCCCGCAGCGGTATTTGACAGAGTACCGCTGCGGGGGCATTTGTCGTTTTGACACAGCTGGACATTCCGGCTTCGGAAAGTGTTGTAAGCGGGGATAAAACAGCCGGAAAGGGCTAGACAACAGAGGGGGAAAAGAGTATAATTCGTGACGTATGTGAGCCGCAGAGGTTGGAAAAACCAAGGAATGGCAGGTTTCAAAAAGATTGTTGCATTTCAAGAAGTCTGCTGGAAGAGGACTTTGGTGCGCCCCTTCGGGAGAGAGCGTTCGGAGGCAGGCTTTGTAATAGTTGACTTAATATTGCGGATAAACCGTTCTGAATCCCTCCTTGTTTGGTGAAAACAGACAAAGAGGGCTGTTATATCGAATGATAGGCTGCAGGCTGCGAGACAAAGGATCAAGCAACAGATACCGCTGGGACGGGAATCCCGTGGAAGAGGTAATACGCTGTGTATAAAAGAAATAATCAGGGCTGGTTAAAGCATCTGGACTTCATTTTGTGGGATGTGGCTGTGCTGCAGGTCGCATTCATTCTGGCCTACCGGATCAGATTGGGGAGTATCTGGCCGTATTCCTCACCCAGATACCAGATGCTTGCCCTTATGTATGTTGTGGTGGATGTCCTGATGGCCGCCATTTTCAATACGATGCACAATGTGCTGAAGCGGGGCTATTATCAGGAGGCCATACAGACGCTGAAGCAGGTTCTTCTGGTCTTTGTTGTCGTCACGATTTATGTGTTTTCTACCCGAACCGGAATTGCTTACAGCAGAATCATTGTGTATCTGACAACAGGCTTTCATTTTCTTCTCAGCTATCCTGTGCGCCTTGGGTGGAAGCAGATGATTCGCAGAAGGGGTAGGGACGGCAAAAAGGCGGCTATGCTCCTTGTTGCGGAGGAAAGCCGGGTGCCGGAGGTGTTGAACCGGCTCACCGCTCCGGACGGTGTGGAGTATACGGGAATCGTCCTCAGCGACAGAGACGGCACCGGGGAGGAGATTCAGGGCATCCCGGTGGTGGCCAGTCTGAGCACTGCCTCCGATTATATCTGCCATGAGTGGGTGGATGAGGTGTTTGTCTATCCTGCCCACCTGTCAGATATTGAGGTTCACCCTTCGGAGTTTTACAAGGATGTGGAGGGCTTTATCAACGATACATACGGCGAGTTCTCCCGGAAAAACTACAGGGAGGTGTCCGGGGAGCCGGAGGCGTCGGTGGCAGTGGAGGAACGGGCGGAGACTACAGTTGCGGCTTTGATCGAGGACTGCCGCCAGATGGCCATTCCGGTACACATCCGCCTGCCCCTGTCCAGCATAGGAAGCAAGGCCTTTGTGGAGAAGGTGGGGGGATATACCGTTGTCACCTCTGCAACCAACTATGCCAGCCCCCTGCAGCTTGCCATGAAGCGGACGCTGGACATCATAGGCGGGCTGGTGGGCAGCGTGATCGCCCTTGTGGTGATTGCCGTGGTGGGACCGAGAATCAAGCGGGAGAGTCCCGGCCCTATCCTGTTCAAACAGACCCGCATTGGGAAAAACGGCAAGCGGTTCCAGATGCTGAAAATTCGCTCCATGTATCTGGATGCGGACGAGCGCAAGGCGGAGCTGATGAAGGATAACCGGATCTCCGATGGCATGATGTTTAAGCTGGACTGGGATCCCCGTATTATCGGCAACCGGATGGTAGACGGGAAACAGGTCACCGGGATAGGCGAGCGGCTGCGTGCCGGGAGCTGGGACGAATGGCCGCAGTTTTTCAATATCCTCATGGGACAGATGAGCCTTGTGGGCACAAGACCGCCTACCGTGGATGAGTGGGAAAAGTACAAGTACCACCACCGGGCAAGGCTCTCCACGAAACCGGGACTGACCGGCATGTGGCAGGTGAGCGGCCGGAGCAAGATCACGGACTTTGAGGAAGTGGTCAAGCTGGACACGGAGTATATCAACCACTGGAGCTTTGCACTGGATATACGGATTCTGCTGAAGACCGTGAAGGCAGTGCTGACCAGAGACGGGGCGATGTGAGCGGCGTGTACAGATGACTGACAGGGAAGAATGTGTGAATTGGCTGGGGAGACAGAGAAGGATTTGATTGCATGAAAACTGTGATTATGGCAGGTGGGCGGGGCAGCAGAATTGCGGAGCTCTTTCCCGGTATACCCAAGCCACTGATTCCAATCAAAGACGGAAACGGGATAGAAAAGCCGGTTTTACAGTGGGAGATTGAGTCTCTGGTGTCTCAGGGGTTCACCGATATTATTCTTACCGTTTCCCACATGGCAGAGCAGATTAAAGCGTATTTTGGCACTGGAGAGGCATTTGGAGCCAGAATCAGCTATTTTGTGGAGGAGACTCCGCTGGGGAATGCGGGAGCGCTGTTCAAATTAAGAGATCAGCTGGATGAGGCGTTCCTGCTGCTCAATGCCGATGCAGTGTTTGAGGTTGATTTTAACCGGATGGCCGCATTTCACAGGGAAAAGGGCGCCCTTGTCACCCTTTTTACCCATCCCAACAGCCATCCGTATGACAGTGGGATTGTGATTGCCGGAGATGATAAGAGCGTTACGGCATGGCTCACGAAAGAGGATGCGAGGCCGGAGTTCTACAAAAACCGGGTGAATGCCGGGCTGCATATCATTGATCCGAGAGCTTTGGATGCTGCCGGAATCAATGCCGACAGGGTAGGATTAAAGGACGAGAACGGCAGGGTTTACAAGGTTGATCTTGACCGGCAGATTCTCAAGCCCCTTTGTGCAACGCACAGCATGTTTGCCTATGACTCGCCGGAGTACGTTAAGGACATGGGTACACCGGAGCGGTATTATGCGGTCAGCAGGGATTTCCGTAATGGGGTCGTGACGGCAAAGAATCTTAAAAACAGACAGAGAGCGGTATTCCTCGACCGGGATGGGACAATCAACCGGTATGTTGGTTTCCTGCGGGACATCAATCAGTTTGAGTTGATGGATGACGCAGCAGAGGCAGTCAGGAGGATCAATGAATCCGGATACCTCGCTATTGTGGTAACCAACCAACCGGTGATTGCCAGAGGGGAAGTAACGGTTCCTGAACTGGATGATATTCACAAGAAGATGGAAACAGAGCTGGGCAGGGCGGGTGCATATTTGGATGCACTCTATTACTGTCCCCATCATCCCCATAAGGGATTTGAAGGGGAGGTGCCGGAGCTGAAGATGGAATGCACTTGCCGCAAGCCAAAACCGGGGATGCTGATTCAGGCGGGTCTGGATTACAACATAGATCTGCTCAGCAGCTGGATGATTGGCGACGGAGAGAATGATATTCAGGCAGGGAAAAATGCAGGCTGCAGGACCGCACTGATTGGCTCCGGGGAGTATGGTCAGGACATTACGGCTCATAGTCTTTTAGAGGCCGTTGAAATGATTCTGGGTAAGTGAGCAGCGGTGCAATTATTGCAGGGCAGGTCAGACCGGAAGGTATCTGACAGGAGCTGGTTCCCTGATGGGCGTACAACGCTTGCAAATGGAACCGTAAGACTCCGAAGGGAAGAAGAGGGACATGGAACAAAGGGTTGAAAAGCACCTTGATACGCTCATAAAACGATTTCCGAAGCTGGAATGCTGCAGGGGCGATATTGAGAAGGCTTATCGTCTGTTGGAAGAGGCATATGAAAAGGATCATAAGCTGCTGATTGCCGGCAACGGCGGTTCTGCGGCTGATTCAGAGCACATCGCCGGTGAGCTGATGAAGCGGTTTCAGACACCTCGTCCCTGCCCGCAGGAGTTTGCGGAAAAGCTGAAGGAGATTGACCCGATACGGGGAGAGAATCTGGCAAAGAATCTGGAACAGGGTCTCATGGCGATTCCTCTGGTAGCCCATGAGGCGTTGACAACTGCCTATATCAATGATGTGGATGGCATGGGTGTATTCGCTCAGCAGCTCTACGGCTTCGGACGGCCGGGAGATGTATTTCTCGGAATCAGTACGAGCGGCAACAGCAAAAACGTCATGTCCGCAACGGTTGTGGCAAGGGCGTTGGGGATTAAGGTGATTGGTTTAACCGGTGCAGAAGGCGGAGAGCTGGCCCGTGTGGCTGACACAGCAATCAGAGTGCCGGAAACCGAGACTTACATGATTCAGGAATTGCACCTGCCGGTTTACCACTGCCTGTGCCTGATGCTGGAGGACAGGTTTTTTGGAAACGAAACCGGTGTGAGCGTCTCACATAGGTAATATGGCGGGGAATCCGCCGGAACGGAGAATACAGAAAATGATAATCACAAAGACACCTTTTAGAATGTCTTTCTTCGGCGGCGGGACAGATATGGAGCCCTTCTTCCGGGAGTACGGCGGGGCGGTGTTATCCACGACGTTTGATAAGTATTGTTATGTGACGGTTCGGCATCTTCCCAGATTTTTTGACTATACTACCGAGCTTGCCTACTCCAGAATGGAACGCGTGAAGAATGTTGAGGAGATTAATCATCCTGCCGTGCGTAATGCCATGAAAATGCTTGACATGCACGAAATCCGCTTAACATATGAAGCAGATCTTCCAGCGAGGAGCGGACTTGGAACAAGCAGCAGTTTTGCCGTGGGTATGCTCAATGCGTTTCACTGTTTAAAGGGAAAATACGCTGATAAAAAGAAACTGGCAGATCAGGCGATTTATCTGGAGCGAGTGCTCTGTCAGGAAGCCGGCGGCTGGCAGGATCAGATCGCTGCAGCCTTCGGAGGGTTGAACCGGATTGAGTTCAATAAAAATGGAACCTATGATGTAAGACCAATCATTGTCCACCCTGAGAGAAAACAACAGCTTAATGACAATCTGCTCATGTTCTTTACAGGCTTCACCCGCTTCAGCTCCGAGATGCAGAAAGCGAATGCAGCGGGCTATGCGGAGAAAATCAGGCAGCTCAGACAGATGTATTTGCTTGTAAATGACGCAGAAGCAGTGCTTGAAGACAAAAACAGTGATTTGGACGACTTCGGAAGGCTTCTGGACACTACATGGCGGTTGAAGAGGCAGACCGGCGGTGCAATTACAACAGATTCCATTGATGGCCTATATGAGAAGGGCATTGAGGCAGGAGCGCTGGGAGGCAAGCTCCTTGGAGCTGGCGGCGGAGGCTTTTTGATATTCTATGTACAGCCTGAAAAAAGGGAAGCTGTAATGAATGCAATGAAGCAACTGCTTTATGTTCCGTTTCGATTTGAAGATGGGGGAACACAGGTGATTCATTATACACCGGAGATGTATGAACCGAGGGAAAGAGAATGATGGAAAAACAGCCGCTTCTGAATACATTTGTTAATAATGTCAGTATGGCGGAAACGCTTCAGGAGATTTGCCGTCTGGTGGAAGAGAAGAAAAAATCCTATGTCGTGGCTATTAACGTTGATGTGGTCATGAAGATGGAAAAGGATGAATACCTCAGAAGAATTACAGACGAGGCTGATCTTACATTGGTGGATGGCAAGCCCCTCGTGTGGATAGCAAAATGGCATAAGCATCCGGTGAAGGCGAAGATCAGCGGCTCTGATATGGTTCCTGAGTTGTGTAAAGTTGCAGCGGAAAAAGGGTATACGCTCTTTATTCTGGGCGGAGCCGACGGCATAGCGGAAAAAGCAGCGGCAAATCTGGAGCGTGATCTTCCGGGCATCAGAATCGTTGGAACCTATGCTCCTCCCTTTGGCTTTGAAAAGGATGAGGATGAGTTGGAAAGAATCAATGGCATGATTTCAAGTGTACACCCGGATCTGGTGATTGCGTGCCTTGGCTGTCCCAAACAGGAAAAATGGATTTATGAGAATTATCTGAAATATGACGGGACGGTTTCTGTATGCGCCGGGGCTACGGTGGATTTTCTTGCAGGGAATGTCAGCCGGGCTCCGGTGTGGATGAGCGAGCATGGACTGGAGTGGTTATATAGGTTTTCTCAGGAGCCGAAAAGACTGTTCAAGAGATACTTTATTGACGATATTAAGGTTTTGGGACTTGTGTGGAAGTATAGATAATACAGGTGTATGGGGCGATTTCAATATGAATAATAAGGTTAAAGATATTCTTGTTAACACGGTTTTCAGAGTCGGATCAGGCCTGAATAGATTCTTTGCCAAGAAAGATAATGTCGTTCTTCTGTATTCGAATGTCGGCTTCCGAGATAATGTACGGTCAATCTATGATTATATGATTCGTAATGGATACAATGCGAAGTATCACATTATCATAAGCGCCACCAGATTTCTTCCTGACAACCTGCCGGACAATGTTGAAGTGGTGAGTAATGTAAGGGGAATATTGAAGTATTATACTGCAAAACATGTGTTTTACTGTCAGGGAAAGATTCCGCTGTATCCGGCGCAGAATCAATATGTTGTCCAGATGTGGCACGGTACTCCTTTTAAGGGAAATGACAAACGTCAGGGAAAGGCAACCACAAATAAACCATATTACTCTCATATTTTTTCATCATCTCCGTATTTTGAACAAATCATTATGGATAATTTTTATGTCAACAGAGAGAATGTGGCAATATGTGGCCAGCCCAGAACGGATGTTTTGTTTGAGGAAAATCTGCTTCCTGACGAATTAAGCCATTTTGATAAGCTCATTCTCTGGCTCCCAACATGGAGAAAATCCGCCATTGTTGGACAGGAGGACGTTAAACAGACTTCAGTTGTGCCCATCTTTAAAATGGAAGATTTGAATGAATTGGAAAAACGCCTCTCCGAGCGAAACATTGGTCTGCTGATAAAGCTTCATTACATGCAGGATCTGGATTTGCTGAAGGATACTCATTTTGCTCACATTCTTCTTTTGAGCGATATAGATTTCCAAAACCGAGGCTGGGATCTGTACCGCATTATGAGCCAAACGAGCGCATTAGTCACAGATTATTCGTCGGTGTTTTACGACTATATGCTTCTTGACAGACCGATTGCATATGCGATTGATGACTTTGATGAGTATATGAGCAGAAGAGGCTTTGTCGTAGACGACCCGGAATACTTTATGGCAGGCGAGAAGATAAAGAAAAAGGATGACTTCTATCGATTTATAGGTCATGTAGCCGAAGGGAAAGATCCATACAAAGCCCAGAGGAACGAGGTCAATCGCATTACGCACACTTACATTGATGGAAATAATTGCAAACGGGCACTCGAAATAGGTGGAGTCTGCCTGTAGAATGTTTTGTAAGGTGGAGATGACAAGATGAAAAATATAGCACTTATTATCGCCGGGGGCGTTGGGGCAAGAACCCATCAGGATATTCCCAAGCAGTTTATCCATGTGAAGGATGTACCCGTTATTGTGTATACGCTGCAGGCATTCCAGAATCACCCTCAGATTGATGCAATCGAAGTCGTTTGTCTGGAGGGCTGGCATGATGTCCTGTGGGCGTATTGCAGGCAGTTCGGAATCAGCAAACTGGAGAATGTTGTAAATGGCGGCGAGACCGGTCAGGATTCCATCCGAAACGGTCTCTGGGATATTGCGAAACGGTATCAGGATGATGATGATATTGTCCTGATTCATGACTCCATCCGGCCTATGGTCAGTGCGGACGTCATTTCCGACAATATCCGTGTCTGCAGAAAGTACGGTAATGCAACGACGGTTGTCCCGTGTACATCCGTTATGCTGACAACGGAGGATTCAACTGTATCTGAGGGTCAGATACCCAGAGACAATCTGAAAATTACGCAGACTCCGCAGGCATTCTTCTTAAATGAACTGCTTAAGGTGCATGAGAAAGCGATGAAAATGACAGATCTGCTTCCGTCCATCGCATCCTGTGCGCTGTATATCGAGATGGGGAAGAAGGTCTATCTCTCTCAGGGCTCGGAAAAGAATATCAAGATTACCACATCTGAAGACATTGAAATCTTCCAGTCGCTGCTTGAATCCAAGCGCCCTGAATGGCTGAAGAGGTAAACGCATGAGAATCGCAATCGGGAACGACAGAAACGGAATAGGCTATAAGAATAGACTCACGAAGCATCTGGAATCACTGGGACACACCGTTGTAAACTGCGGTACGGACGAGGATTTTCCTGCTGATTACCCGGTTCATGGAGAACGTGTCGGAAGATTGGTGGCATCCGGCGATTGTGACCGGGGAATCGTGATTTGTGCAACCGGCATCGGGATTTGTATGTGTGCCGGGAAGGTCAGGGGTGTGCGTGCAGGCATGGCGTATAACGATGATGTTGCCAGACTGATGCGTGTCCATAACAATGCCAATGTGGTGGGATTTGGTCAGGACTACATGACCTACGAAGAGGTGGAAAAAAGAACGGACATCTTTCTGACAACAGACTTCGCAGGTGGGTATCATAATACCAGAATTCAGCAGATAGCAGATATAGAGGAAGGGAAGCCGATTCACCAGACCCCTGTCATGAATAAAAACCATCAACACACGAAAGGACAATAGAGATGAGAAAAATACCTGTAGCAGATTATCTGATCGAATTCTTTATCGCAAACGGAGTGACCGATGTGTTTGGCTATCAGGGAGGAATGGTATGCCATATCTTCGATTCTCTGGGCATCTATAAAGACAAGATTCGTTATCACAGCTGTGGAAATGAGCAGGGCGCTGCTTTTGCTGCCTGCGGATATGCACAGGCTACCGGAAAACTCGGCGTTATTATTACTACCAGCGGTCCCGGCTTTACAAATGCGCTTACCGGGCTGGCAAATGCCTGGTTTGACTCTCTGCCTGTTATGCTGATTTCAGGTCAGGTCAATACCAAAGATAAAAAGCGGGCTTATTCCTTCCGGCAGTTTGGCTTTCAGGAGATTCAGGCAGTCCCGATGGCTGAGCCTGTTGTAAAGAAGGCTTACGATGTAGATCTGGGGATGGACTATGCCGGACTGCTGGATGAGGCCTATAGAATTGCGTTTTCAGGACGTAAAGGGCCGGTGTATTTGGATTTCCCCATCAACGTAGGACGTGAAGTCATGGAAGCGGAGGACGTTATTGCTCCTGTTGTGCTTGAAACGCCTGCTCCATTCGATGCCGCACCATACATAGACCGGCTCATGGCTGCAAAGAAGCCAATCATTATTGCAGGCGGAGGTATCAGCCAGTGTGCGCTGAGAGAGGAATTCAGAGAGCTGGTCAACCTTCTTAAAATACCCGTTGTTCCCACAATGCCGGGGACGGATTTGGTGCCGGATGAGTCGCCCTATCATGTCGGTTTTCTCGGCGGAACAGCCAGAAGAGAAGCTGGAATTGTCCTGAAAAATACCGATTTTGTCCTCTCTCTGGGAACCCGTATGTGCAATAAAGCAATCGGATACAATCACGATGATTTTATCCCCAAGGCGGCCGGACTCATCCGGGTGGATATTGACACGGCTGAGTTTGAACGCAAGCTGAAGGATTGTGAGGAGGACGTACACGCAGACCTCAGATCCTTTATGCACAGTGCGCTGGAGCATGCGAAGCGGATTGAAGGTACACACGACCACACTCCGTGGGTTGAGGCGGTAGGAAAAATGCAGAGGCTCATGGAGCGGATTGACATGACGTTCGGTAATGACCTTGTGAGGCATTTTACGCAGATGATGCCGGAGAAAGCCTTCCTCACCCTTGATGTTGGTAATAATCTGATTTACGGGGAGCAGTCTGCTGTTGTAAAGACGGGAACAAGGATCTTTGCGTCAAATGGCCTTGGCTCAATGGGGTATGCGATTCCGGCTGCTCTGGGCATGGCTGTGACAAAGACACCGACCTATGTAGTCTCCGGCGACGGCGGAGCGCAGATGAACATTCAGGAGCTGAACACAATTGCGAAGCTGCACCTGCCTGTTAAGCTGCTGATCCTGAACAATCATGTGCTGGGTCATATAATCCTCTTTCAGGATCACTATCTGGACTGCAGAAGAACGGCAACGACAGAGGCCGGGAACGATTATTATTCCTGTGACTTTGCTGCTGTTGCCAAAGCATATGGGATCAGAAGCTGCAAAATCAGGAGCATAGAAGAGCTGGATCAGTATAAGGCCGAACTGGTTGATGGGGAACCGTTCCTGATTGAGGCAGAATTTGAAGACTGCTCCATGCTGCCGAATATTCACGGCGGACTGGATCCGCTGACGAATGGTCCGGCGCTTCCGGAAGGTCTGGCAGATCAGGTAAGGGGCATTATGGAGGCGTGAAACGGCAATGAATCCCGCAGAGACAGTCATCAGCCTTGCACATGAGCTGCAGTCACTTTCCGCCGCCGGGCTGACCTACTCGAAAGAAAGATTCGACATTGAGAGGTATGAAAGAATCAGAGAGATTGCAGCGGAGCTTGTAGCCTCGGTATCTGATGAGCCAGTGGAAAAAGTGCTGCATATTTTTGAGTCTGACGCCGATTACCAGACGCCGAAAATCAGTACAAGAGGCGCTATTTTCAACGAAAAAGATGAAATTCTCCTTGTAAAGGACTTTGATGGGATGTGGGTACTGCCCGGCGGATGGTGTGATTACAACCAGACGATCATGAGCAATACCGTGAAAGAGGTCATGGAGGAAGCGGGTCTTGTGGTTGAACCGTATCGTCTGGTGGGAATCTTCGACAACCAGAAAAGACCATATCCCCAGTCGTACTTTCACTCGGAGAATGCGTTTGTCCTTTGCCGTGTAATCAGCGGGGAGTTTCACGAGAATTCGGAGACGACGAAGAGCGGGTATTTCAGTCTGGATGATTTGCCTGAGATCAACGTCCGAAAGACCAATGAACGGGAACTGAGATTGTGTTTAGAAGCGTATCGGGCGGAGCATTGGGAGCCAATAGTGGATTAGGGAGAATGCAGATAATGGAGATTAGGCTGTCACAGGACAATTGTGGTAGACGGATTGGTCTGGACGAAAAGAAAGCAGCAATGCTGGAATTATTAAACGCATTCGCTGACATCTGTGAGACAAATAATATCAGGTACTGGCTCGATGGAGGTACATTGATTGGTGCTGCAAGGCACAAAGGGTTTATTCCGTGGGATGATGATATTGATGTGATGGTTCCCAGAAAAGATCTCAAAAGACTGAAAATGATTACAGGAGGAAAAATAGGCGAATTCTTTTTGACTGATCCAGATGATCGTATTTTTGACTTTGATGAACACTGGAGGCTTTGTGACGGAAGATATGTGGTAAAGTCAAAAAATTCCGGAATTTATCGACCACTGTTTATTGACCTTCTTCCGATGGTGGGATTTCCGGATAATCAGGAAGAAGTTGAAAGAATTTTTCATAAGCTGAGAATACTTCGATTTATTCATCAATGGACTGCGGGCCCTGTATGGCATGGAACATCTTTTTTCAGAAAGGTTTATCATCTTGTTATGAGACCAATCGGGTTAATGATTGGGTATAACAGGATTATGGACAAAATTGAATCGCTTAAAAACAGATTTGATTTTGATGAGAAAGAGTATGTTGGCAATATGTGTTCATCTGTGGCAGAATGGCGCGGCAAGGTCAGAAGAGAAGACTATGTCAGACCAAATCAGATGGAATTTGAGGGAAGACTGTACTCCGTTCCCGGTAATTATATTGAGTACCTTGAGCCTTTGTACGGAAAAAACTGTACGGTAGAGCTTCCACCACCGGAGAAACGGATTGCAAATCACTCTGAAGAAGTATACCAATTCGTTGGAAAAGGAAACAGAAAATGAAATTATCATCTTTAGAACGGCAAGTCTATGAGAAATATATAGATATGTTCGATTTTTCAGA
>CAJOOV010000156.1 GCA_905236265.1 uncultured Oscillospiraceae bacterium
CTGAAACGTGCCACAGGCACGTTTCCGAGACGGGCTCACTCTAAGAGGGGGCCATGGGAGCGGAAGGAAAAAAGAATGCGTATTTTCAACGTAAAGCGCTGAAAATACGCATTTCTGCTTGCCTCCCCCTCTGGGGGAGGTGTCTGCCCAGAGGGCAGACGGAGGGTGATTCATGTAATATGCCTCTCATGAGACAACCCCTTTGCTGCGCTCCCTCCACCGGTCACCCGATGGCTCCCCCCTTCACCCACAGCCAGACCAGCAGTGCCGCCTGTGCCAGAAGCATGAGGGGGACGCCGAAGCGAAAGGGCGGCTTTCGCACCTTGTGGTGAAACACGCCCATGCCCGCCCACGCCCCGGCGGCGCCGCCCAGAAACGCAAGCCCCAGCAGGGTGGATTCCCGAATCCGCCAGCGCTCATGCCTCGCCCTCCACTTATCTATCCCGAAGGCGAGAAACGCTGCGGCGTTGATGACCAGCAGATAGCAGATGCAGATTTGAATCGTCATATTCCTTCCCTCACTCCCCACGGTGCCGCTTCCGTCCGGGCAGCTTTGGACGGATACGGTATCGGTAAAAGGGCACCAGACGCTCCAGCAGCTTATCATACACCATCAGGGAGAAGGTGAGAATCCCCAGCATGGCGGCGTTTGCCGCAAAAGACACCCCGGCAAAGTCCGCCATCACCTCCTGCAGCCGGAACACCCACAGGAGAAGGGCATACATACCCCCCTGCACCAGAAGGAAAAAAACCAGCTTTGCAGCCACTGCCGCCCCTTTGGGGCGAAGCTGGTCAAAAAACGGCTTCAGCATGGGGTAATAGCCCAGAAAAAGATACATCCACGCCGACTCCCTGTCCGGGCTGAGCATGAGGGAGAGCAGCGCCGTGGCAGCCCAGACCATCCATCCCGCTCCCGTCCCCATCTCGTACACGGCGGGGATCAGCAGCACTCCGGCGAACAGAGGCGTGGTATAGGTGGCGACAGGAATCAGCCCTCCCGCTGCCATCAGCCCCGCTCCCAGTGCCGAGAGCATGGCGCACAGGGCCATCCGGTAGCTGGAGGCGCCCATCTGCTTTCCCATGTTCCTTCTGTCTCCTTTCCCCTGCGGTGCAATGGAATCCGTGTATATCCCGGCTCCCCGGCGGATATACTGTTACCGGGTGATATGATGAAAGAAATACCTTGGAAAACGTACCTCTTCTATGTCCTCTCCGCTGAGGCGGTAGGGGCGCTGTCCGGCTGGCTCACCAGAACGGGCACAAAGATTTTCAGCACCACGGTGGAGAAGCCGCCCCTGACCCCTCCCCCTGCCGTCTTTCCCATTGTATGGGGCATCCTGTTTGCCCTGATGGGGATCGGCGGGGCGATGGTCTCCCTTGCCCCCGGAACGTGGCGGCGCAGAGTGGCGCTGGGGCTGTACTGGATTCAGCTTGGTTTCAACTTCCTTTGGAGCATCCTCTTTTTCAACCTGCAGAGCTATCTGCTCTCCTTCTGCTGGCTGGCGGCGCTGTGGGGGCTGATTGTCTGGATGACCCTCACCTTTTACGAGATCCGCACCACTGCCGCATGGCTTCAGGTTCCCTACCTGCTGTGGGTGCTCTTCGCCGGGTATCTGAACTATGGCGTGTGGAGGCTGAACCCATAGGACTTGCAGAGAGACAGGACACCGAAGGATTCCGGTGTCCTGTCTCATACGTTTTACACGTTGTTATGCCTTTTCCGTGTACTTCAGGCTGATCCAGCCTCTGCCGTCAGACAGCTTGCCCCACACGGCTCTGCCGCCGTACTTCACCTCTTCCACGATGGTGACCTTATCCCCCTGATGGAGGGTGGCGCTGATGTCGCTGCTGCTGCTGGCCTCCTTGCGGACATAGAGACCGCCGCTGGTGATCTTCACGGTGTAGGAGACGCTGTTCTGCTGCCGTCCCCCCTGCTGGGCGGTCTGCTGGGTCTGCGTGCCCGCCTGTGCGGTGGTCTTGGCGGTGTACTTCAGGTTAATCCAGCCCCTGCCGTCGGAGAGCTTGCCCCATGTATTGCCCCGGCTGTCCTTCTTCTCCTCCAC
>CAJOOV010000157.1 GCA_905236265.1 uncultured Oscillospiraceae bacterium
GATTACTTCTACGGCGCCATCCCCTGCGCCCGGCACCTGACCCAGGAGGAGCTGGACGAGGACTATGAGCTGAACACCGGCAAGATCATCGTGGAGGAGTTCAAGGCGCGGGGCATCGACCCGGTGGCCGTGCCCGCCGTCATCTGCCACAGCCACGGCCCCTTCACATGGGGCAAGGACGCTGCGCAGGCGGTGTATCACGCCGTGGTGCTGGAGGAGGTGGCAAAGATGGCCATCTTCACCCGTCAGGTGAAGGCCTCCGCCCTGCCCGCCCCCCAGCGGATCCAGAACAAGCACTATATGCGCAAGCACGGCCCCAACGCCTATTACGGTCAGGGCAAGAAGTAATCATACATTTTATAGTAAAGGAGCAATACCATGACTGCTGAACAGAAGAAAGCGCTCCAGCTCAGGGCTGTCAGCGTGCGTGAGGGCATCCTCACCAGCACCCACGGCGCCAAGGCCGGACACCCCGGAGGCTCCCTGTCCTCCGCCGATTTGTTCACCTATCTGTACTTTGCGGAGATGAACATTGACCCTGAAAATCCCAAGTGGGAGGAGCGTGACCGCTTTGTCCTCTCCAAGGGACATACCGCCCCCGGCCTGTATTCCGCTCTGGCGGAGCGGGGCTTCTTCCCCAAGGAGGATCTGCCCACCCTGCGTCATGTGGGCTCCTACCTGCAGGGACATCCCAACATGAATACCGTCCCCGGCGTGGACATGTCCACCGGCTCTCTGGGTCAGGGCATCTCCGCCGCCGCCGGCATGGCCAAGGCCGCAAAGTTCCTGAATAAGGACTTCCGGGTCTACACCCTTCTGGGCGACGGCGAGCTGGCAGAGGGTCAGGTCTGGGAGGCGACCATGTTCGCCGCCCACTATAAGCTGGACAATCTCTGCATCATCGTTGACCTGAACGGCCTTCAGATCGACGGCCCCACCAGCGTGGTCATGAACACCGCTCCCGTGGACGAGAAGTTTGAGGCCTTCGGCTGCAAGGTGGTGGAGATCGACGGCAATGACTTTGACGAGCTGGAGCACGGCTTCAAGAAGTTCCACAAGAACATCGGCAAGGGCAAGCCCACCGTCATCCTGATGCGCACCACCAAGGGCAAGGGCGTGTCTTATATGGAGAATCAGGTTGGCTGGCACGGCAAGGCTCCCAACGATGAAGAATATGCCATTGGTATGGCGGATCTGGCCGCTATCCGCAAGCAGATCGAGGAGGCGTAAATCATGGCAGATGTGAAGAAAGTTGCAACCCGCCAGAGCTATGGCGAGGCGCTGAAGGAGCTGGGCGCTGTCCATGACAATCTGGTTGTTTTGGATGCCGACCTTGCCAACGCCACCAAGACGGATATTTTCAAGAAGGCGTTCCCTGAGCGCCACTTTGACTGCGGCATTGCCGAGGCAAACATGATGGACGTTGCCGCCGGAATGTCCACGCTGGGACTGGTTCCCTTCGTGTCCACCTTTGCCATGTTCGCCTCCGGGCGTGCCTTCGAGATGGTGCGCAACACCATCGGCTATCCCCACCTGAACGTGAAGATCGGTGCCACCCACGGCGGCATCTCCGTAGGCGAGGACGGCGCCTCCCACCAGTGCTGCGAGGACTTCGCCCTCATGCGCTCCATTCCCGGCATGACCATTATGAGCCCCTCTGACGATGTGGAGGCCCGTGCCATGGTGAAGGCGGCCTATGAGATGAATGGCCCCGTTTACCTGCGCTTCTGCCGTCTGGCCACCCCCGTCATCCACGAGGAGGGCTTTGACTTTAAGGTAGGCAAGGGCGAGGTGCTCTCTGAGGGCACTGACGTGGCCATTATCGCCAACGGCATTCTGGTTCCCGAGGCGCTGGAGGCTGCCAAGGTGCTGGCAGAGCAGGGCATCTCCGCCCGTGTCATCAACATGGGCACCGTGAAGCCTCTGGACGAGGAGATCGTCCTCAAGGCCGCCCGCGAGTGCGGCAAGATCGTCACCGTGGAGGAGCACTCCATCATCGGCGGTCTGGGTGAGGCAGTTTGCAGCTGCGTTGCAGAGCACTGCCCCGTACCTGTCAAGCGCATCGGCGTCAACGACGAGTTCGGCCATTCCGGCCCCGCCGTGGAGCTGCTGAAGCAGTTCGGTCTTTGCGCAGACAATATCGTGGCGCAGACAAAGGCGCTTCTGGGCAAGTGATTTTAACACCCCCCCTCCGCCCATGCGGTGGAGGGGGGTTTCCTGAAGAGAGAAAGGGGACTGTTTATGGTCAAGCTGAGTCCTTCCGTTTTGTCGGCGGACTTTGCCCGCCTTGGGGCGGATTGCCGGGAGGTTCTGGACGCAGGGGCAGATATGATCCATTTCGACGTGATGGACGGGCATTTTGTGGACAACCTCAGCTTTGGGCTTCCGGTGCTGGAGGGTCTGCGCAGGGCGCTGCCCCAGGCGTATTTTGACGTTCACCTGATGATTACCCATCCGCTGACCTATGTGAAGGAGTTTGTAGACGCAGGCGCCAACTGCATCTCCTTCCATGTGGAGGCCAGCGACAATATCCGCTCCACCATCGCCTCTATCCGTGCCTTCGGCTGCGAGGCAGGGCTGGTCATCAATCCCAACACCCCCGCCGAGGCGGTGTTTCCCTATCTGGACGACCTCTCCCTTGTCCTGTGCATGGGGGTCACGCCGGGACACGGGGGACAGGCCTTCCGCCCGGAGACGCTGGAGAAGCTGAGAAAGCTGAAGGCGGAGTGTACCCGCCGGGGTCTGAACCCCTACCTCTCTGTGGACGGGGGCGTAAAGGTGGAGACCACCGCCCCCCAGTGCGTGGAGGCAGGTGCCAACCTGCTGGTGGCAGGCAGTGCCATCTTCGGCGTACAGGACAAGGCGGAGGCTGTGCGCCGGTTTAAGAGTCTGTGAGGTCATTATGGCGGAGCATTCCAAAAACAAGGCGCTGTTTCAGGCCAGCTTTGTCTATGACAGGGAGACGCTGGACGATTTCGAGCGGATGTATCTGGACAAAAAGACCATCTCCGTCCCTGCCCGTATTGTCCTCGCCGTCATCGGTGTCGCCGGGGCGGTCTACTTCGGCCTGTCCCTGTACCGGGAGGGGATCCGGTTCGGCTGGGAGAGCGTTGCTCAGGTGGGCTATCTGCTCATCTGCTCGGTGATGATCGTCCTTGCCGTCTCCCGCGGGAAGGCAAGACCAGACGACACGCTGGATAAATACCGGAAGTATTACACGGACAGGCGCTGCACCTTTCAGGTGGATGAAGAGGGCGTGGAGATGCACCTTGAGAAGCAGAAGAACTACGCCAGAAGCAAATTCAGGGAGATTTATGGCCTGTATGAGACTGAGCGCTGCTTCTACTTTGTCATCAAAGGAAAGGCGTACTATATCCTGCCCAAGGGGGCGGTGCGGGGCGGCACAGTGGAGGAGCTGCGCCGGTATATGGAGCGCAAGTGCCAGAAAAAATTCCAGAGCCAGTGAGAAGGAAGCTCTCCTGCGTGCCGAGAAGGCCGCAGGAGGGCTTTTTTGTGCCGAAAGGGGCTTGAGAGACAATTTCTGAAAAAATAGCCTTACCCCTCTAGCGCTGAATGTGAAATGTGTGGTAAAATAAGGTGGATATGCAGCGTTTGTGCAGGAGAAGAGAATCCCGCTGCGCCGCTGTACCTGATTGACAGAAAAATGAATCTGCCCTTTGCTGTGCCCGGCCGCCGAAACAGACGGAACCGGACGCAATGGGGCAGAAGGGAGGACGGAGCATGAGAAGGTTTATCATCGGAACGGCGGCGGTATTGCTGGTTGCAGGCGGACTGTTAATCAGTCTTGCCCCGGATACTCTGTCCATGATGATTCTCGGCGTGATGTGTACCATCGTGGTTCTCGGCTTTATCCTCAGCCTGATGCCCATGCTTATGTTCACCAATGGCTTTCGCACGGCGAGACAAAACGTGGAGCAGACGCTGGATGTGCAGTCTATGGAGACATGGATCGCCGTTTTTCGGCTGGAGAGCCTGTTTCGGGAGAAGGTGCTGGATGCCTTCTTTCTGGAATACAAAAACAAGGTGGAGCAGCAGAAGGAAGAGGATGAGATCATCAGTGATATTGAGGAGTTTATCTCTGAGGACATCCTTGCCCTGCAGACATGGCAGGGAGTCGTGCTGCAGGTGCCCGGCGTTCTGACGGGTTTGGGCATTCTGGGTACCTTTGTGGGTCTGATTACCGGCATTCAGGGCATCGGCTTCAGCTCTGTGGAGGCGGCGCTGGAGAGTATCTCCGTACTGCTGGGCGGTATCGGAACCGCATTTTATACCTCCATCTCCGGCGTGATTCTCTCTATTGTGTTCAATATCCTCAACCGGATGATCTGGAACTACATGCTCCGGGAGCACGGACTGTTTATCAACGCCTTCCATAAGATCGTCATTCCCAGTGCTGAGGATCAGATCCGCATAAGAGACAACAGGAATATGCGCACGATTCTCCAGCGCCTTGACCGTATTCCCAAGCAGGCGGGCTTCTCTCTGGCCTCCGGCGGCGCTGTGGGCGAGGGCACCCCCGCCGCAAACGAGCAGGCTCTGATGCAGCAGATCATGGAGGGCATGAAGCGTCAGGAGTTTATCTTCTATCTGCAGCCCCGGATTGACCTGAATACGAAAAAATATGTTGCCGCCGACGCACTGGTTCGCTGGAACCACGAGCGCATGGGCGTGTTGACGCCTGCCTCCTTCGTCCCGGTTCTGGAGAAAAACGGCTTCATTACCCGGCTGGATACATACGTCTGGGAGCGGGTCTGCGCCACCATCCGGGGCTGGATCGATCAGGGCGTGCGCCCGGTGCCTATCTCCCTGAACCTGTCCAAAACTGACCTGCTGGCCATGGATGTGGCCGCCTTCTTCGAGGGAATGCTGGAAAAATACCGGATTCCTCCCCGTGCGCTGGAGCTGGAAATTGCGAAAAATGCCTTTATCCAAAGCCCCGGCACCACAGCGGAGGTTGCCGCCTCTCTGCGCCAGATGGGCTTCAAGGTGGTTTTGGACGGCTTCGACGGGGACTATATCTCCCTGAATATGCTGGACGGTGTTGAGGTGGACGCTCTGAAGCTGGATCTGAGATTCCTGCAGGATCAGGGGCTGAACAGCCTTCAGGCGATTTTCGAGAAGGCGAAGAAGCTGAATATCGAAATGACCGCCGAGGGTATCGAGAATACCGAGCAGATCGCTAACCTGAAAAAGGCGGGCTGTACCGTAGGACAGGGCTATTACTTCCAGAAGCCCATGAGCATTGAGGACTTTGAATCGGTGGGACAGTAAGAGCTGAGGGTTGAGAGATGGCGAAGCGGAACAGAAATGATGTTCAGGTAGAATACTGGCAGACGCTGGCAGACGGCATGGTGTCCCTGCTGCTGTTGGTTCTGCTGATTCTGATGCTGCTGATTATGTATCTGGTTCGTATTCCGGACGAGGACTTTGTGGACATGTTCCGGGGCGACAGCTATGAGGACTATCAGGATCAGGAGGCGGGCGGCGGAAACCATGCCAACGGCCTGCAGGACGACGAGCCGGGTGACGAGTGGGAAGAGGAAGACGGAGAGGACGGCGGCGGCGGCGAAGGCGGCGGCGGCAGTAACGGCGACGGCGATGAAGACGGAGAGGGCGAGGGCGAGTATGAAGACCCGGAGCCGGGTGCGGGCGAGGGCCTCCGGGTCGATGTCGCGCCCGATCAGCACGACGACGCCGGGCTCCGGCGGCGGGCCGGCGAGACCGATGCCATGATCGGGC
>CAJOOV010000158.1 GCA_905236265.1 uncultured Oscillospiraceae bacterium
GCCCATGGCCCGTTGGTCAAGCGGCTAAGACACCGCCCTTTCACGGCGGAAACATGGGTTCGATTCCCGTACGGGTCAGATGGAGGCTTAGCTCAGCTGGTTAGAGCGCATGCTTCACACGCATGAGGCCACTGGTTCGAGTCCAGTAGTCTCCACTCCACGAAACCTCGCAGCTGAATGGTTGCGAGGTTTTCCTTTTGCTTACCACAAATCCCCGAAGGTTCTCTCGACCTTCGGGGATTGCTCTATTTATTCCGTATCTTCCCAGAACAGCTCGTCCAGCGTGCGTCCCAGCACCCGGCATATGGCAATACACAGGCGGATGGTGGGGTTATAGTCCCCCTTCTCAATGGCGTTGATGGTCTGCCGGGAAACGCCCACAGCGTCCGCCAGAGCCTGCTGAGACAGGTCTTTTGCCGCACGGGCTGATTTCAGTCTCAGGTTCTTCACGGCTCCTCAGCCTCCTCAGAACGCCTCTGGGCGTAGAAAACAATGAGAATCACCAGCCACGAAATGCCCAGCATCAGGCTCACCGTGCTCTCGTTCAGCTTGCCCTCCACCAGAAAGCCCTCCTCAAAGCAGCTGGTGCCGCCGCCTACCAGATTCAGTACCACAATCACCCAGCCCCACGCCAGCCAGCTTCTGGCATTGGTGGTCATGGAGAGATAGGCGTCATGCCGGATGGCGGTGACCGCAAAGAACATCAACGACACCAGAACGCCCGTCATCAGTCCCGTGAAAGGGGTGAAGGGGCTGCACCCAAACAGCTCCAGCAGGGCAATCACCCCGTTGCAGCCAATCAGGGCGTAAAACCCGTTGCGATAGGCTTTGCCCCGTGCCAGCTCCTGCCGCTCGTCATACTCCGCCTTCACTGCCCCGCCCCGGGCTTTCACCGTCAGCTTCCAGATGGCGACAGCAATCACTGCCACGGCCATTCCTACGCCTACTCCCATACTGTATTCCGATGACATGTTCATCAGCTCCTTTCTCTGTTATGTCCCTATTGTAATCTATTCTTCTCATGTTGTCAAGTATATTTTACTCTCATTCTACTATATTTTCCTTTTTGTCGTTTTAGTTACAATTGCCCGCCCTTCCGGCTCTTTCCAGTGTATTTCTCCCGGCTTTTGCGCATATTACGTTCAAACGCACTGGGAGGAGGCAGAGCTTTGCTGATTGCGCTGACACGGACAATCGTGCTGTATCTGCTCATTGTGGTAGGGATACGGCTGATGGGCAAGCGGCAGGTGGGCGAGCTGGAGCCTGCGGAGCTGGTGCTGGCCATGCTGATGTCCGATCTGGCCTCCGTACCCATGCAGGACTTCGGCATCCCCCTGAGCTATGGCGCCGTCCCCATCGTGGTACTGCTGTGTATCACCATGCTCCTGAGTGTGCTGACGGTGCGCTCTCTCCGGCTGCGGCTGCTGCTGTGCGGGCGGCCCAGCATCATCGTGGAAAAGGGACAGCTTCTGCAAAAGGAGCTGGCAAAGACCCGCATGAGCCCGGACGAGCTGATGGAGGAACTGCGGCTTTTGGGCATCACTGACCTCTCCACCGTGAAGTATGCCATTTTGGAGACCAGTGGCAAGGTCTCTGCCCTGCTCTACTCCAACCATCAGCCGGTGACCCCGGCGGATCTGGAGCTTGGCACCGACGAGCCGGGACTGCCCCTCACCGTGATTGATAACGGTCAGGTCTACCCGGACAACCTACGCAGGAGAGGGCTGGATCGGCGCTGGCTGGACAGGGAGCTGAACCGGCGGGGCGTCTCCTCCCCCCGTCAGGTGTTTCTCATGACGGTGGACGAACAGGGGGGCGTGTACTTCTGCGAGAGGGAGGACAAACAGCGATGAGGCGGTTTTGGATCTGCCTGCTTCTGCTGGGGACGCTGGCAGGGCTGGGCGCATGGAACGCAGGGCATACAGAGACCCTCTGCGGCGATGTGGCGCAACTGCTCCGGCAGGGGGATGGGGCAGCACAGGCCGGGCGCTGGGGGCAGGCGGAGACGCTGCTGCTTCAGGCGCAGGAGCGCTGGGAACGGGAGACGCCTTTGCTTATGCTCACCCTCCGGCACGACTTAATCAACGACATCTCTTCAGAGATGGAGGAGACGCTGGTGCTGCTGCACTGGCAGGAGGGGGCGGAGTTTGCCGCCTCTAATACCAGCGTGATCGCTGCGCTGGAGGCTCTCGCCCACTCTGAGCAGCTCACATGGGCAAACCTGTTGTAACGGAAAAACCCTTTGCCAAAGGCAAAGGGTTTTAAATCGCAGGCAAAGTCTGATGGACTTTGCCTGCGGGCTTTTGTCTGCAGTCTGAAACCCCATTGCCGACAGCAAAGGGATGAAAAAGGCTTACGCACCAAGGCGCTGGTAGCGCCGCCGCTGGTGGGCAGGTGCGGGAAGGGCACTGTAGACCACGGCATACAGCACACGGTAGAGCACAAAGGCGCAGCAGACATCAATCACGGAATGCTGCTTCAGGAACATGGTGGCCAGCACGATAGAAGCTGCCAGAAGGGTATTCCCCCAGCGCAGCACCCTGTGCTCCCTCACCACCCCACGCTCAGAGAGGGCGTGGTGCATGACCAGCGTGGCAAAAACATGGATGCTGGGGCAGACATTCGTGCTGGTATCCACCGCCCACAGACGGGCAACCAGCCATGTAAACACGTTCTTATCCGGGTTGATTGTAGGGCGGAGATACAGCCCGGTATAGAAGAAGCTGTAGAGAATCAGGCACACGGTGAGTCCGCCGAAGAGCAGCCCTGCAAGGCGGTAGTAATCCTGCCGGGGCAGGGTAAACATCAGGTAGGCAAGTCCGGCGCCGATATAGAGAAACCACAGCAGATAAGGAATGATAAAATACTCGCAGAAGGGAATCATCCGGTCCAGACGGAGCTGAACAATGGTACACTGCAGGGGGTCTCTCTCCTCCAGTGCAGTAAACCATGGCAGGTAGAGCAGAAAATAAGTCAGCGTCCACATCTGGGGACGTGTCTGAAGGTGCCTCACACCGCTTCCTCCCTTCTCAGAAGAGCCTGAACCATTTGCAGCTTGGTCTTAACGCATTATATTCCTGTCAACCTTGAAAATCAATGTGCAATCAGTTAAAGTTTCCTTGAAGATTGGGGATATAGTGCGAAAACTGCACAAACACGCATTTGCTTTCACCGCATAAAGCAGACCGGCGCTCGGCATATAAAGCAGTATATCCGGCAGGCTCCCGGCCAGCAAGGAAAAACGCAAGGGAAAACAGGCGTTTCCGTCACTCTTCTCTGACCATCAGCATTTGATCCTCCTGCACAACGAGATGATGCTCCAAAAGCCGGTTCAGCGCTGCATCATATCTCGTTGCCGCCGCCTCACCGGTGCGGGAGAAGCCCAGCAGATTGGTCAGGGTTTTATAGAGTCCGTCTTTGCTTGCTGTCACATTCTGGCGAATCAGGGCATAAAGTCCCGCAGACAATTCTTCCTCCGCAATATACTTGATCTCTCTCCTGTCTCC
>CAJOOV010000159.1 GCA_905236265.1 uncultured Oscillospiraceae bacterium
CTTACCCGGAGCGAAACGCTCAGGGAACAAGACGAAACCTTGACCATTATATAAGAAAGTGCAGAAAGATGCAAGGGTTATTTCACCCATCAGACCACATCGGGGAAATCGTTTCGCCGCACCTGAATGACGGACATGCCGATGGCACGAAGCTGTGCCACCACGGCGGCGGGAGCCAGCTCGTCCGTGATGACCGTCCCCTGCTTTTCCAGAGAACAGCTTGCATAGGTTCCGGCTTTGCCGATTTTGGTGTGGTCAGCCAGAATAAAGTATTCCCTTGCGTGGGCGATCATCGTCTCGTTAATGCCCAGCTCCGTGGGAATGCCACAAAGGATTTCACCGTCAGAGGAGATTCCCGCACAGCCCAGAAAGGCCTTGTCCGCCTGCGTCATCAGCAGATTGCGCATGGTATTGTCTCCGGTCATAATATGGCTCTGCCCCCGGAGGGTGCCGCCCAGCAGGGTGATGGATACCCCGGCGGGGAACCTGTATTTCACGGCGTTGCCGTTGTTGGTGACGGTGGTAAAGCTGCGCTCTCCGGTGAACTCCAGAAGCCCCAAGGCGGTATTGCTGCCGTTGATAAAGACCGTCTCGCCGTTTCGCACCAGCGTAGCGGAGTAGCGGGCGATGAGCTGCCGATACAGGAGAATATCATCCTTCATGGAGGAGGCCGCAGCACGGGGGTCTACCGTAGCGCCGCCGTAGAAGCGGCTGATTAAGCGCCGATCCTCCAGCGTCTGCAGATCCCGGCGCACGGTCATCAGGGACACGTTGAAAATGCGTGCCAGCTCCTCCACCTTGATCTCCTGACGCTCACGAATCATAGAGAGCATTTTTGCCTGACGGTTATTGACGCTTTCCCGATCACGCTTCATCCTTGCTTCCGCCTTTCCTGACACTGGGATTCCATTGAGCAATCAACTGGGGGAGCTGCCGCAGGGAGGAGATTCTCTGCGCCCCCTCCGGGAGTGCGCCCTCCAGCCGGGGGCTGGGGGCGTACCACGCCGCCTGCATCCCTGCGCCCAAAGCACCTGCCACATCATGGGCAATGGAGTCGCCCAAAAACAGACACTCCTGCGCCAAACACCCCGCCTTCTCCACGCAGGCAAGAAAGAGCCGTCTGTCCGGCTTTTCTGCGTTGACCTCCTCGCTGGAGACGAGAAAATCAATCAAATCCAGCAGCCCCAGACGTTCCAGCTTCTCATACTGCCAGTCAGCGGTCATATTCGTACCCACGCCGATACGGTATCCCGCCGCCTTCAGCGCTTCAACCGTCTCCTTCAGTCCGGGGGATGGCTCCATGTGGGCCAGCAGGGTGCGCCAGTAGAGGGACTCCATCACCGGGGCGTGGCTGAGAGGCAGACGCAGCTCCTCCACCATGAGCTGAAAGCGGATGAGACGGTTATGGATAGCGGAGCAGTTACTGCCGATACGGGCGAGGTGCTCACTCATTTTCCGTTTATAAAGCGCCTCGAACTGCTCCGGCGTGGTGCCGAGCTGATGCACAGCGTAGCTGCTCACCGCCTGAAAAGCGTACCGGTGGGCATTTTGATAGCTGTACATGGTGTCGTCAAGGTCGAAAACAACTGCCTTAATCATAGGGGAACCACCTGTGGAAGAAAAAATGGGAGCGGCGAAAGCCGCTCCCACATTTTATCAAAGAAACTGTGACAAATCAACAACAAAAAGGATCAATCCAGCAGTCCGGCGTCCTTCAGTGCCTTCTCCATCTCAGGCTGGGACATGATATTGCGCAGACCCAGCACGATGGTTCCCTTCTTCTGGGCGTCAGCGAAGGTGCCCACGAAGTTACGGGCGCAGAACACGATGTCGTAGTTCATGGCAGCGCTCTTGCCCTCGCTCAGGGCGCAGTGGTGCAGGGAGGCGGGGGTGACACCCAGCTTCTTCAGGGTCTTCTGCAGGGTCATCTTCATCATCAGGGAGGAACCTGCGCCGTTGGCACAGCAGACCATAAACTTCTTGTTATCCAGCTTAGACATAGTAAAGACTCCTTTTAATAATATTCCGGGCAGGGAGTCGGAAAAACCGGCTCCCTGCGCAGTGGATTCGTTTTGTTATGCGCCAAGGGCTTCCGCTCAGTCCCACTCGGACTTGATGCCCTTGTACTCCTTGTAGGCCTCGTAGTCCTCGGTCATGAGGAAGTAGCCCTTGGGGTCCATACGGTACTCGATCTGGGGGATTGCCATGAGGATGACCACCACGATGGCAGCGCCGATGTAGCCCAGATACTTCATGATGACGGTGAACAGGGGCCACACGGTATCCCAGTCGAACATGCCAAGGTATCCGCCGTACTGAGCCATGCCCACCCAGCCGGAGATGAAGGCAGCGCCGAAGACCTGAATCAGGCCGCAGAAGAAGGGGATTACCAGGCAGGCCTTCAGGCCGCCCTTTTCGTTGGCAACCAGACCGATGGTGGCGTTGTCGAAGAACACGGGAACGAAGCCGCAGATGATGATGACGGGGCTCTTAGCCACGATCAGGATCACGATAGCCAGCAGCTGGCCAACCAGACCGGCCAGGAAGCCGAAGGTCACAGCGTTGGCGTCGCCAAAGCCGTAGCACACCGCGCAGTCCACGCCGGGCACGGAGGAGGGCAGCAGCTTGTCGGCGATGCCCTGGAAGGAAGCGGTCAGCTCTGTGACGAAGGTGCGAACGCCC
>CAJOOV010000160.1 GCA_905236265.1 uncultured Oscillospiraceae bacterium
ACCGGCAGCACCTCATTCATGCTTCCGCTTCGAAAGCCCTTCAAATCAAGGGTCACATAGGAAAAGCCCAGCCCCATCAGCCGGTTCACCACCGCCTCCCGGTGCTCCAGCATCAGGGGGAAATCCCCCCTCTCCGTCTCGATGCGTGCCACTGCGCCGTGAATGCGCACTCTGCACTGGCGAACGCCCAGTTTATGGAGAAACGCCTCCGCCTGTGCGATCATACTCAGCTTCTCCGGCGTGATCGGCTCCCCGTAGGGGATGCGGGAGGCAAGGCAGGCTGCGGAGGGCTTGTCCCATGTGGGCAGCTCCAGCGCCCTTGACCACCTGCGTATCTCCGCCTTGGTAAAGCCGCACTGACGCAGGGGGCTGAGAACACCCAGCTCCTCCAGCGCCCGGAGGCCGGGGCGGTAGTCCCCCAGATCGTCCACATTGGAGCCTTCTATCACCGCCGAGATGCCCTCCCCGGCGGCAATCTCCCTGATTTGCCGGAAGATATGCCGCTTGCAGTGATAGCACCGGTCAGGGGGATTGCTCACATATTCCCTCAGCTCCCCCTCCCCGGCGGGAAAGCGGCGCTGGCGAATCCCCTCCCTCCGGCAGAATGCGGCGCTCTCCTCCCCCTCCGGGAAGGCGGGAGATTCCGCCGTGACGGCAAGACACCCCTCCCCCAGAACGTCGTGCGCTGCCTTCAGCAGAAAGGCGGAGTCCACCCCGCCGGAGAAGGCCACAGCCGCACTACCCAGCCCTTCCAGCAGGGAGATCAGCGCTCCTATCCGGTCACTGTCTCTGAATTCATAGATGCTTGCCATAATATGCCCTCAAAAAAGGGGCGCATCCCTTTTGCAGATGCGCCCCGCTGTGTCACTGGTTTTTCTGCTCGTAGTAGGCTCTGACCTTGTTTCTTCCGGGGAAGGTGTTATAGCTGTCCGGCTCCCAGCCCGGCTTCACGTCAGCCACCGCCTCAGCCGCCGACACCTCCCGATCCTCGTGGTCGATGTCTATCAGATGATAGCGGTCGTTGCCCATGCCCATCTCCTTCATATAGGAGAGCTGGCGCAGTCCGTGGCGGGTCTCCACCCGCTGGATCATGGCCTTGCCGCCGCCTCCGGGAAGGGCGTAGATCAGGTCAATACACGCCTGATCTGCGGCGAGAATGTCCAGAGAGGCGACAATGCCCACATCCGGGGTCACTACCGGCTCTGCCTCCGGGCCTTCGCAGTCGCAGGAGACGGACATATTCCGCATCACATTCACAAAGCAGACGTGACCCTTGAAGAAGTCCACGCTGGCACGGGTGCTCTCGGTGATGCGCTCCATCAGCTCCTCCTGAGCGATGCTCCACTGATTGCCGGAGCCTTCGGCGGTGTGGATCTCCTTTTTGCCCACTCTGCCGTCGGCACAGCCGATGCCGATATTCTTGTTGGAGCCACCAAAGCCGCCCATGGCGTGTCCCTTAAAATGGGTCAGCGTCAGCATGGAGTCGTAGTTGAGCATATTCTTTCCCACGTGCATCTCGCTGAACCACTTGCCGCCCTTCACAGGCAGCGCCGCCACGCCGTCCTCGTCCGTGATGTCCACCGGGCAGAACGTCCAGCCGTTGATCTTCAGGGTCTCCCGGTGCTGAGGGGTGGTGTACCGGCTGCCCTCGTAATAGGTGTTGGTCTCAATGATGGTCGCCTCCGGCAGCTTTTCCGCCAGCAGCTCCTTCACCCAAGGGCGGGGGATGATATTCGGCCCCTCCGCCTCGCCGGTGTGGAGCTTGACTGCCACCTTTCCGGTGAGCACACCGGAGACGCGCTCATAGATGCGCTTCAATCCCTCCGGGCTGAGGTCACGGGTGAAATAGACCACGGACTGTTCGCCGGTGCGCTGGTCATAGGGGAGATAGCGGTTTCCGCCGGTTCCGGGAATGGGTTTGCTCATATTTTTGCCTCCTCGCAGTATCACTGGCTTAATTTTAACACAGTGTCAATTTTTTTGCAAGTCCCTCACGCCGTCACGGAGCGCCCGCCCATGTGTGCGTCCACCGCCGCCTGATTCAGCTCCTCACCGATCACAATGATGATCTCCTGTCCACGGGCGATGGGCTTCAGGGAGACATTCCGCTTTGTGCTGTTCAGCTCCAGCCAGCCGCCCTCAGGCAAGGGCACAAACCCCTTTACCCGAAACACCCTGCCGCAAGCGGGGTCGTTCATCACAGCCTCCACCCGCTCCCGCAGGCTCTCCGGCGCAACGGGAAGGTTCATGTAGTAAAGGGACTGATAGGCGTTGTCGTCGTGAATGGGCAGCTTCCGAAAGCTGGCGTGGACATAGCCTGCCGAGGCAATGCGCTGGAAATCAGCGTCGGTAAAGCAATCCCATGGCTTTTCCACCACATCCCCGCCAAACCTGCGGCTGCACCCC
>CAJOOV010000161.1 GCA_905236265.1 uncultured Oscillospiraceae bacterium
GCGAAAACGCTGGACAACTACTACATCAGCACCGAAATCGGCAAGCTCACGGCGAAGCTGGAGGAGGGGCATGATCTGGCAGGCTGTATGCGGGAGATCGGGGTCATGCCTGACATTCTGGTGGACATGGTGGGCGTCGGTGAGGAGACCGGCGAGATGGAGGAAACCCTCCACACCATCGCCATGTACTACGATGCCGAGCTGGAGGTTGCCATCAACGAGGCCATGGCCAAGCTGGAGCCGGCGCTGCTGGTTGTCCTTGCCGGTATTGTGGGCTTCATCGTCGTCGCCGTCTATGGCTCCATGTTCAGCATGTACGCCATGATGTAATTCCCCTTTGGTTTTCCGGCGGTTCCCGGGCCGCCTGAAAATAGTACCTATCCACCCATTATCGCGCTTTATTCGACGTTCCCGGACGTCACCATTTTTCAAATTTTCAAGGAGGATGTTTTCATTATGAAGAGAAACAATAAAGGCTTTACCCTTGCTGAGCTGCTGATCGTTGTGGCCATCATTGCTGTTCTGGTCGCTATCGCAATTCCCGTGTTCACCACCCGTCTGGAGCAGTCCCGTGAGACCACCGACATTGCCAACCTGCGTTCCGCTTATGCTGCCGCTCAGGTTGCTGCTCTGTCCGGCGATGAGAACGGCAAGAAGATGGACCAGACCAAGACCTACTACTATGATCCCAACAACAACATCGGCCTGAGCACCACCAAGGTTCCCATGGGCAAGGGCACCGGCACCGACGGCAAGGCTGACTACAGCGCTCTGCCTGATGTCATCAAGACCAACTACAACAACAGCAACGACAACCGTGATAAGGCCATCGAGGTCAAGTACGATGAAAAGGGTTCCGTCCAGTACATCAAGTTCAACTAATTAACCCATTCCTGTCATACAAGGAACGACTCATAGGATTCCCGCTGCTACCGGGAAGGCGGGAGTTTAATCCATAATTGTTCCAACAGGAGCCTCCGTTCCATCTCTGGAACGGAGGCTTTTTTATGGAGCGCCGATACAGCGCCCCGCCACGCTGTCAAAGCCCGGCGCTCCCCCTTCCCCCGCATATACCAAAGAACCTTATAGGCTGTAAGATGCTTTGGCATGTCCGGGAGACAAATCTACACAGAGGAAGTATATCAGATGAAAGAAAAAATCCTCGCCGGAAAGCGGCTGGAATGGGCGGCGTTTCTGGTGCTTTGCGCCGCCTACTGCATCATTTCCTATTATCATGAGCCATGGTTTGACGAGGCGCAGGCATGGCTGATTGCAAGGGATGCCAGCTATGGGGACATCCTGTTCCTGCTCCCCCACTACGAATGCCACCCGCCCTTATGGCACCTGATTCTCTCCCTTCCGGCGAAGCTGGGTGCGCCCTTTGAGGCGGGGCTGAAGAGCGTGGGCTTTCTCATTTATGCCGCCACGGCCTTTCTTCTGCTGTTCCAATCCCGCCTGCCAAGGGCGGTGCGGCTGCTGCTCCCTCTGGGTTATTTCTTCTTCTACCAGTACGGCATTGTGGTAAGACCCTATGGGCTGATGCTGCTGGTCAGTCTGCTTCTGGGGATGGCGTTTCAAGAGCGGGAGCGGCACCCGTGGCGGGTCATGGGACTGCTCACCCTGTTGTGCCTGCTCAACGCCTACGGCATGGTGATAGCCGGGGGAATTGCGGCGGGTATGGTCATAGAGCTTTGGCAGGAAAAGGGCTTTGTGCGCCTGTTCCGGGAGCTGTTCAGCGACCGCCGCTCCGCATCCCTCGCCGCTCTGCTGGCTGTGGCCCTTCTCCTTGCGGCGCAGATCATGCCCCGTCCTGACACCAATGATTCTGTCATACTGAATCACAACCCTTTTCTTCTCTGCCTGCTCTGCGCCCTGTTCACCTTCCCCGGAGAGTGCCTGCTGACCACCGCCTCATGGTTCAACCGGGAGCGCATCCTTCTGCAAACGGTGACGCTGGAGCCTGCCGAGCTTGCCGCCTTCTCTCTGATCGGGGTGATTCTGTGGGTATTCATTGCCTGCGTTTCCTCCAAAAGAAATCTGAAATTCCTCCTCCTGCCCTATCTGATGTTCTCCGTGTTTGCCGCCGCCTTTTATTTCTCCGGGCACCATCTGGGCATTGTGGTGATTCTGTTCCTGTTCTGGTTGGAGCTTTCCGCAAGGGACGGGCAGTCCTTTGAGGTGGGCAGGGCGCTGCTGGATGCCGCTGCGAAAAAAGACAGTGACCGCAGGCTCCTGAGGCGCACAGCGCAGTTTATTGCGCTGGCCTGTCTGCTGGTGCCTGTATACTGGACGCTGAGCGCCTGCGCCAGCGATGTCCGCTATCACTACTTCTTCGGCCGGGATGCCGCAGCCTTTATTCAGGAAAAGGGGCTGGAGGATGCCAAAATCCTTGCCATGTGGAATAACGATGCCTCTACGGAGTACCGTGCCGGGGCGCATGAGGACTATGTAAACACCTCCGTCATCGGTACCGCTGTGGCAGTGAATCCCTATTTTGACC
>CAJOOV010000162.1 GCA_905236265.1 uncultured Oscillospiraceae bacterium
CTTCCACTCCGGCACGCAGGAGCTGCTTCCCGGCACCTGCGCACTGCTGCGCCATAACAGGCACCTGCAGGCGCAGGGCGCAGGGCACGAGGAGATAGCGGGGGGAGCGGGCTGACCCTCCCTTCCAGACTTTCCCCGCTTGCTTTTGCACCGCTCCCCCACTACAATACTATGTAAACCAAAACGAGGAGGCGCAATTGATTGCAGGAATTATACAATATTGCCGGATATTGCCGCATTTCCGTGGACGAGGAACTGGACCGGGACAACACCTCCATCGAGAACCAGAAGGATATTATCTCCCAGTATGTACACCAGCGCTTTCCCGGCAGCAGCCTCAGCTTTTTTGAAGACCGTGACCGCTCCGGCTATACCTTTGAGCAGCGGGAGAGCTATCAGCGGATGCGGCGGCTGATGGTGAGCCACAAAATCGACATTCTGGTCATCAAGGACTTCTCCCGCTTCTCCCGCAGGAACAGCCGGGGACTTGTGGAACTGGAGGATCTGCGGGACTACGGCATCCGGATTATCTCCATCGGGGACGGCATTGATTTCCCCAACGATGACGACTGGCTGAAGATTCAGTTTCAGTTTCTCATCAACGAAATGCCCGTCACCGACGCCTCCAAAAAGGTGCGGGCAGTGATTCGCAGAAGACAGCAGGAGGGACGGTGGATCTGCTCTGCCCCCTACGGCTATCTGATTAACGCCCGTCAGGAATTTGAGATTGTCCCTGCGGAGGCGGAGATCGTGCGGCTGGTCTACCGGCTGTATCAGCAGGGCTGGGGATACAAGAGAATCGCAAACTATCTCACAGACACCGGCATTCCCACGCCCCGCATGTCCGAGCGTGTGCGCAGGGAGGCGCAGGGACAGCCGTGCCGCCGGGAGGCGGGGACGGTGTGGGCCATTGCCACGGTTCAGGGGATGCTGGAAAACGATTTTTACACCGGAACCATGCGCTGCGGCAAATACGTCCGGGGAAAGATTAACGGCAGAGAGCACAGGACAGACCAGCGGGAGCACATTGTCATCCAAGACCACCATCAGGCCATCATTGGCGCTCGTGAGTTTGCCGCCGTGCGGGAAATGGCGGGAAGGCGCAGCAGGAGCCATTACCGGGGAGAGAAGAAACACGAGAACACCTACTCCGGCTTTCTGGAATGCCGGGACTGCGGCAGCCCCATGTTTGCTCTGAGCCGCTGCGACCTGAAGGAGGCCTATCACTGCGGGCTATACCACAGGCGGGGGCGAAAGGGCTGCACCAGCCACCATATCCGCACGGAGATGCTGGACGAGGTGGTGAAGCTCTATGTGCGAAAGCTGAGAGACCACTCCTCCGCCATGCTGGAACAGCTCAACGCCTCCCTGCTGCAGCAGGATGGGGAGCTGGAGCAGACCCGGACAGGCGGGGAGAACCTGCAGGAGCTGCTGGCCGGGGTGCAGCAGGAGCTGAAGGAGACGAAGCGCCAGCGCATCCGGGACATTCTCCGCCACCCCGGACAGGAGGAGCTGCTGGAGGAGACCTACGACGAGCTGGAGGAGGAGCTTGCCCGGCGCATCTCCGGCCTGCAGCGCCAGCTCGCCCTGACACTGGACAGGAGGGACACCATACTTCAGGCGAACCGGGCGGCCAAGCCCGCACTGGAGGTGTTTGACGATCTTCTGAGCAAGCAGCGGCTGGATCGTGAGGATCTGGAGCTGGTGGTGGAGCGCATCAGGGTAGGCGAGGGGTGCATCGAGGTAATGCTGAAGCCGGATATTGACGCCCTGCTGCAGGGAGACGATGAGGCTGGCTCCCCACACGCTTACGCCTGCGGCCGGGGGCTTTCCGTGACGCAGGCAGCGGCGAAGCATACGGACAGGGTCTTCTCTGTCAATCTTATCAGTGAGGGCGACCCCTTGGAGATTTTCACAGACAAGGACGGGGGCGTGGTCTTTAAAAAGTACTCCCTGATGGGAGATCTCCAGATCGTCGCCTCCCAGATCTGTGAAACCGTGTGCAAAACCTCCGGCTGCAGCGTGGTCATCTGTGACCGGGACTCCGTCATCGCCTGCGCCGGTGTGAACCGCCGGGAGGTGATGGAGCGGCATATCTCCTCCGCTCTGGAGGGCATTATGGAGGCACGTCAGGTCTACCAGCACCGCCCCGGCGCTGCGGCGGTTCCCCTGCTGGAGGACGGCGAGGGCACCTTCACCGCCGCACTTGCCGCTCCCATCCTCACTGAGGGGGACGTGATGGGCTGCGTGGTCTTTTCGGAGAAGGAGCAGGGCGGCATCGGAGAGGCGGAGTATAAGCTGGCGCAGACCATTGCGGCATTTCTGGGAAAACATATGGAATCATAACCATGCCCGCGGAAGGGTGGATTCTTCAAATCGCAGACAAAGCCCGATAGGCTTTGTCTGCGTGGCCTTGTACAGTGTGGGATTTTCTCCTCTTTCAACGGAATCCTCCCTTCTGAGGCATACTTATTTTCCGTTTTTTTCAACTTCCCGCCTCTTGCTCTTGACATCCCGCCTTTTCGTGAGTATGATTTGAGGGATAGGTCATATCATGCAAAGCAGTCAGGTATGGCTGTCAAATAGAGAACGAAACCAAATCTTCATTTCAGGAGGAACGATCATGGATGTTTTTGCAAAGCTGACTGAAGTTCTCGCCGACCACACCGGCCGGGACGCTTCTGAGTTTACCCCCGACACCACCTTCGAGTCTCTGGGCATCGACTCTCTGGAGACGGTAGAGATGGTCATGGAGCTGGAGGAAGAGCTGGACACCGAGCTGGAGCTGGACGAGAAGGTCTCCACCGTGGGTGAGCTGGTCGCCTTTATCGAGAAAAAGCTGGCCGAGTAATCATCAGATTCAGGTTGTTGTTAAGACAGCATAGTGGGCCGCCGCTGGACTGCGGCGGCTCAAATCGTAGACAAAGTCCCATGGACTTTGTCTACGAGCTTTGCATCCATGCTGCGCGCACTCACTTTGTTCGCACACTTGCATGGATAGAAGTATTTTTGCACCGAAGTGAATTCGGTACAAAAATGATTTGACTCTATTCCGCCCTTCGGGCGGAACTCTGCGAGACTTTGTCTACAGTCTGGGTCGCCGCAGGATTGCGGCGGCTCTTTTTTCGGAGGAACTTATGTCAAAAACAGCGTTTGTTTTTTCCGGTCAGGGCGCTCAGTATCCCGGTATGGGAGAGAGCCTGTACCGGTCCAGCGCCGCCGCCAAGAGGATTTTTGACCTCTGCGATGCCATTCGCCCCGGCACCAGCAGCCAGTGCTTCGCCGGGACAAAGGAGGAGCTGACCATCACCTCCAACACCCAGCCGGACATGTTTGCCGTGGAGCTTGCCGCAGCCGCTGCGCTGGAGGAGGCGGGGATTCATCCCGATGCTCTGGCAGGCTTCAGCGTGGGTGAAATCGGCGCTCTCGCCTGTTCCGGCGCCCTCAGCGTGGAGGACAGCTTCCGCCTTGTGTGCAGGCGGGGAGAACTGATGCAGTACGCCTCAGACGCCGCAGACACCGGCATGGTGGCTGTGGTAAAGCTGCCCCCCCATCAGGTGGAGGAGCTGGCCTCCCGGTTTGAGCAGGTCTACCCTGTCAACTATAACGGCCCTGCCCAGACCGTGTGCGCAGGTCTGTCTGCCTCCATGGAGGGCTTTAAGGCCGCCGTGAAGGACGCAGGCGGACGGGCTATCCCCCTGCGGGTCGCCGGTGCGTTCCACTCCCCCTTTATGGCCAGCGCCTCTGCAGGGCTGGCGGAGGAGCTGAAACAATACACCTTCCAGCCCCCCAGATGCCCCCTGTACTCCAACGTCACCGGGATGCCCTATGAGGGTACGGACACCTATGCCGCCCTGCTGGAGCGTCAGGTCATCAGCCCGGTGCGCTGGCAGCAGATTGTGGAGAACCTCATCGCTCAGGGCGTGGACACCTTTATCGAGGTAGGCCCCGGCAACACCCTCACCGGACTGATCGGAAAGATTGACCCCGGCGTGAAGTGCTGCAATGTAGACAGCGCCGAGAGCCTGCAGAAAACCATTATGGAGGTAAGTCATGGCTGAATTAACTGGTAAGGTTGCCCTTGTCACCGGCGCTGCCCGTGGCATCGGCTATGCAATTGCCGCAAAGCTGGCGGAAAACGGCGCCGATGTGGTGCTCTTTGACCTCTGCCCGGAGGAGGCAGGTGCTGCCGCAGCGGAGCAGATCAGCACAGAATACCACGTCAAAGCCTGTTTCCGGCGCTGCGACGTGTCTGATTACGATGCCGTACAGGAGACGGTGAAGGCCGTGGTGAAGGAGCTGGGCGGGGTTGACATTCTGGTCAACAACGCAGGCATCACCAGAGACAAGGTGCTGCTTGCCATGAGCGAGCAGGACTGGGATCTGGTGCTGGACATCAACCTGAAGTCCATGTTCAACACCATCAAGGCCTGCTACCGCAATTTTATGAAGAAGAAATCCGGGAAGATCATCAATATCTCCTCTGTCTCCGGGCTGATGGGCAATGCCGCACAGGCAAACTATTCCGCCTCCAAGGGCGGCGTGGTGGCGCTGACCAAGACCGTGGCGCGGGAGCTTGCCACCAGAGGCGTGAACGTCAACGCCGTCGCCCCCGGTGCGATTGAGACGCCCATGACCGCAGGCATGGATCAGGACGCACTCAACGCCCTGATTGCCACCGTGCCCATGGGGCATATGGGCAAGCCGGAGGATATTGCCGAATGTGTCGCCTTTCTTGCCTCTGACCGGGCGAAGTATATCACCGGCGAGGTGATCCGTGTGGACGGCGGCATCGCCATGTGACAGAAAGACGAGGTAATCACTATGAGACGTGTTGTTGTGACCGGAATCGGCGCTGTCAACGCAGTGGGCAACGATGTCCCCGCCATGTGGGAGAATCTGGCTGCCGGACGGCATGGCATTGCCCGCATCACCCGCTTTGACCTCACCGATTTCCGGGCTACCATGGCTGCGGAGGTGAAGAGCTTTGACCCCCTGAAGTATATGGACAGGGGCGAAGCCCGCCGCCATGACCTGTACATTCAGTATGCCATTGCCGCTGCGGCGCAGGCGTTTGAGGATGCAGGGATTGAAGGCACGGTAGACCCCAAGCGGCTGGGGTGCTATTTCTCCTCCGGCATCGGCGGCATGAGCACCACCCTTGACGACTACAACAAGCTGCTCGCCAAAGGTCCCCGCCGGGTTTCCCCCTACTCCATCACCAATATGATGGGCAACGCAGGAGCCGGGTTTGTGGCGATTAAGCACAACTGCAAGGGTCCCTGCATGAGCATTACCACCGCCTGCGCCTCCTCTACCCACGCCATCGGCGAGGCATACCGGAGCATCCTTCACGGCTACACCGATGCCATGGTGGCCGGCGGCGCAGAGGCTACCATCAACCCTCTGGCAACCGCCGGGTTCATCAACTGTCAGGCGCTGTCCTCCTCGGACAACCCTGACCGTGCCTCCATTCCCTTCGACAAGGAGCGCAGCGGCTTCGTCATGGGCGAGGGGGCGGCTGCCCTGATTCTGGAGGAATATGAGCACGCAAGGGCGAGAGGCGCTCACATTTACGGGGAAATTGCGGGCTACGGCTCCACCTGCGATGCCCATCACATCACCGCTCCCGACCCGGAGGGCGAGGGCGGCGGAGACGCAATCGCTCAGGCGCTGGCCGGGCTGGGAGAATACGACCCCAGCCGGGTCTATGTAAACGCCCACGGCACCTCTACCCCCATGAATGACAGGATAGAGACCCTTGCCATCAAGCGTGCCTTCGGTGAGGAGAACGCCCGAAAGCTGATGATCTCCTCCACCAAGGGCGCTACCGGCCATATGCTGGGCGCTGCCGGGGCGACGGAGGCAGTGATCTCCCTGCTGGCGCTGGAGCACGATCTGGTGCCCCCCACGGTGGGCTATCGGGTGCCCGACCCGGAGTGCGATCTGGACGTGGTTCCCAACACCGCCCGTCATGCGGAGTTGGACGCCGTGCTGTCCACCTCTCTGGGCTTTGGAGGGCACAACGGCTGTCTCGCCTTCCGGAAGGTCAGGGAGTAAGGAGGGTTACTCATGAATCAGGAAGAGATCAAACAGATTATCCCCCACCGGGACAATATGCTGCTGGTGCAGGAGGCGGAGGTGGTAGACGGCGTGTCCCATGCCAAATACCACGTCTCCGGGGAGGAGTTTTTCCTCAAGGGGCACTTTCCCGGCAATCCCGTGGTGCCCGGCGTGATTCTGTGCGAGATGATGGCGCAGGGGGCGGCAGTGCTGCTGGCCACCTCTCCGGAGGTCAAGGGGGCAACCCCCATGTTTACCTCTCTGGACAAGGTGCGCTTCAAGAGCCCCGTCAAGCCGGGGGATACGCTGGAGAGCGAGAGCCGCATCACCAAGAGCAAAGGCCCCTTCTACTGGTGTGAGGCGAAGGGCTACGTCAACGGTAAGCTCAGCGTCACCGCAGAGTTCTCCTTTGCGCTGGTGAAGTGAGGGACTGATTGGGAGGGGAAACCCCTCCCAATTTTTTTGACAAAAACGGAAAAACACCCTTGACAATCCGGGCGTTCATGGATATAATAATATCTGCGCTGTGACGAACAGGCGTTTGCATGGCGGTGTAGCTCAGTTGGCTAGAGCATTCGGTTCATACCCGGAGTGTCACTGGTTCAAATCCAGTCACCGCTATTCTTTCTCTCCGGAGTATCCCTCCGGAGAGAAGCCCATGGCCCGTTGGTCAAGCGGCTAAGACACCGCCCTTTCACGGCGGAAACATGGGTTCGATTCCCGTACGGGTCAGATGGAGGC
>CAJOOV010000163.1 GCA_905236265.1 uncultured Oscillospiraceae bacterium
TCACCGCCGGCACCGCCACCGGGTCGATGCCCCGGTTCTTGAAGGTCTCCACAATGATCCTGCCCGTATTCATCTCATAGTCCTCGTCCAGCTCCTCCTGGGTCAGATGCCGGGCGCAGGGGATGGCGCCGTAGAAGTAATCCGCATGAGTGGTACCGTAGCAGGGAATGTCCTCCCCTGCCTGCGCCCAGCCCACGGCATAGGGACTGTGGGTATGGACAATGCCGCCGATCTGGGGGAATGCGTTGTAGAGCACCAGATGGGTCTTGGTGTCAGAGGAGGGGTTCATATCGCCCTCCACCTTGTTGCCCTTCAGATCCATGACCACCAGATCCTCCGGCTTCAGCTCGTCATACTCCACGCCGGAGGGCTTGATGACGAACAGACCCTTCTCCCGGTCAATGCCGGACACGTTGCCCCATGTGTAGGTCACAAGGTTCCGGCGGGGCAGCTCCATGTTGGCCTCGTATACTTTTTTCTTCAGTTCTTCCAGCATAACAGATAGCCTCCTGTTTTACTCGGTGATGGTGTACAGCGCCACCTCGTCGATCTCACGGTTGGTGCAGACTACCACGTCCTTCCCCTCTTTGTTGACAAAGTGGAGAGCGTTGGCAGCGCCGGTGTTCCGGTCGATGAACTCACAGCGGTAGTCCCCTGCCGCTTCGTCCCAAGTGATGGCAATGGTGTTTTTCGTGCCTTTGCGCCATCCCACGACCCATGTGGGCTTGCCCAGAATGGTGTCCGCCCATGTGGCGTGGATCATCTCCGTCTCCCGCTCCGGGCAGGCGTACTTCCACTGGGGAACGTAGTTGTCAAACTCGTCCAGATGATAGATGGTGAGGGAATTGCCGTGGAAGGGGGCGATGCAGCCCAGCTCCAGCTTGCCGTCCCCGTCGAAGTCCATCAGCACGCTGTCGCTGGAGGGGATATTGCTCACCTGAGTGATCTCCCAGCCTGCGCCCACCACTGCGGGCGGGTCAAAAATGAAGGTGCCCTCCTCGCAGGCGACCACGGCGGCCTCGTGTCCGCCACGGCTGATCTTGCTGTAGCCGTGGTTTCTCAGCATGTCGTCCATCAGCAGCTCCAGCGGCAGCAGGTTATGCTCGTTAAACTGGCTCAGATCCTCCGGCAGGCGTGCGCCATAGCAGGCACCGGGGAAACGCCAGTCGTTTTTGAACTCATGGCCGGTTTTCAGGCAGCATACAATGAGGTAATTTGCCCCGCCTCTGCGGAGAATGCCGAAGCGGTGGACAAAGGGAGCCTCGCACAGCGTGCGCACCTCCCAGTCGTCCTTGCCCTTATGGGTGACAATGACAATCTTTGCATCCTTGGAGTCGTTGGGGGAGTAGAACTGATGGGTGGCAAGGAACTGCCCGTCCACGCCGGGCACCTGCGCCATGGTCATCACGCCGCCGGGCTGGGTCCATACCGTCTCAAGGCAGGTGCCGTCCTCTGCGAAGAGATAGCAGGGGTCGTACTTCTCAGCGGCGACAAGGAACCTGTGCTCTCCCCCGTCCGTCAGCTCTGCCATGGCATAGCACTTGTTCAGATTGGAGATAACCTTCTTTTCTACCTTCATAAACTGTGAGCCTCCTTATATAATAAGCAGCATTCTCATGCCTTGCACTGTGCGTCCAGCAGCTCGCTCATTTTGGTGCAGGCGAAGCGGACATCCTCCGCCCATGTATCGTCATTGCCCACATACCACATCTCGGTGACATAGCGGCGGATCCCCAGCTCCCATGCCTTGCCGATGACTGCTGGGAAATCCACATGCCCGGTGAGGAAGGGAATCTCCCGGAACTTGCCAGGAACGGTCTCCTTTAAATGAAGGGCGACGATATGTCCCCTGCCGCTGTCCATATCCTCCAGCACGCTGGTGCCGTAGGTCACGGCGGCATTGGTCAGGTTGCCGGAGTCGGGATAGACCCCCAGATAGGGGCTGTTCACGGCGTTGACATAGAACATGCTCTTCCACACCGTGTTCATAAACTCCGTCTCCATGGTCTCAAAGCCCATGGTGATGCCCCGCACAGCCGCCATTTCCGCCGCCTTTTTCAGGTTCTCCAGAAACAGCTCCTTGGTCTGCTTTGTGCTCTCCTCGTAGTACACATCATATCCGGCCAGCTGGATGATGCGGATGCCCAGATCGTCAGCGAACTGAATCGCCTTCTCCATGATCTCCATACCCCTTGCCCGCACAGCGGGGTCGGCAGAGCCGAGGGGGTATTTCCGGTGTCCGGACAGGCACATGCTGCGGATGGGCAGTCCCACCTCCTTCATGGTCTGCACCAGCTCCAGCCGCTGCTCCTGCGTCCAGTCCAGCCGCTCCAGCTTCTCGTCCTTTTCGTCAATGCTGATTTCCACAAAATCATACCCCGCCTCTTTGGCGAAGCTCAGCTTCTCCCTCCATGTCAGCGTGGGAGGCATGGCCTTTTCGTAAAGCCCGATATTGTACTGTTTCAAGCTGCTATTCCCTCCTGTTTTCAATGTCTTACCCAAGATCATGTCAGAACCTGCGCTGCGGCAAAACGCTGCAGCGGCACAGTGCGTTTGCGTGTGTTCAATTATAGAGCAAATACTTTCGTTTTGCAAGGGCTGTCAAACATTTTCAGGCAGTTTCAGTCAATTTGTTTTTTCGGCATATTGACGATTTTACATTCCTCACGAAGGGGTATGGTGTCTGATTTGTTATTCTATATTCTATTATTTCACGTTATTCCCGGTGAATCACATTTGGAAAGTGCTTATAAAAGGATTCCGCCCAAACAACGCAATCATATAAAATGAACATATAACAATCAATCGAACATATAATATGGTTGAAACGAAACATATTTTTTGATATAACATTAGTCAGGTAATAACCTTTTTGAAACTGATTGCAAATTACGCAGTCATAAGGAGGTCAAATCATGAGCAAAGTATCTGAGATGACAAGGGAAAAGTGGATTATGTCCACCTTCCCGGAGTGGGGCACCTGGCTGGTTGAGGACATTGAGAATGAAGTCGTCCAGCCCGGCAACGTGGCCATGTGGTGGCTGGGCTGCACCGGCATTTGGTTCAAGACGCCGGGGGATGCCAACATCACCATCGACTTCTGGAACGGCAACGGCAAGCGCACCCACGGCAACGGCAAGATGGCTGTGGGACACCAGATGGCCAATATGTGCGGCGGCCGCGCCATGCAGCCCAACCTGCGCAATGTGCCCTTTGTGGCCGATCCCTTCGCCTTCAAGCATGTGGATGCGGTTCTCGCCACCCATTACCATCAGGATCATATGTCCGCCGAGTGGGCAGCCCATGTGCTGCAAAGCGGCATGACCACCACCGACGACAAGGGCAACGAGATTCCCGTCCCCTTCATCGGCCCGCTCAAGAGCGTGGAGACCTGGGTCAAGTGGGGCGTCCCCGAGGAGCGCTGCAAGGTGGTCAAGCCCGGCGATGTCATTAAGATCAAGGACATTGAGATTGTCTGTCTGGACAGCTTTGACCGCACCTGCATCGTCACCACCGACTCCACCGGCCCCGACCGTGAGGAGCTCACCGGCAAGTGCCCCACCGACATGGACGACAAGGCAGTGAACTATCTGGTCAAGACCCCCGGCGGCAATATCTATCACTCCGGCGACTCCCACTTCTCCATCTACTTCGCCAAGCACGGCAAGGACTACGATGTTGACGTGGCCTTCGGCTCCTTCGGCGAGAACCCCATCGGTATGCAGGATAAGATGACCTCCGTTGACGTGCTGCGCATGGCCGAGAACCTGCAGTGCAAGGTGGTCATCCCCATCCACTGGGATGTGTGGACGAACTTCCAGGCCGACTGTGAGGA
>CAJOOV010000164.1 GCA_905236265.1 uncultured Oscillospiraceae bacterium
CCCAGAATCACGTTCTGCCGCTCATAGTCCCGGACAATCTCCGTCACCCGTTCCGGGGACGTGCCCACCATTGCGGCCAGTTGGGATTTGGACAGCGTGCAGTCGCCCTCCAGCAGCTTTAGCAGTTGATCCATTTTGATTCCTCCCGATGATACGCTATATGGTCGCCTTCTGCAGGTGAAAGCGCCGATACGGGCTCTATTATATGCCATTCCCGTTCTGATTACAAGACAGAAAACCGGAGCCTCCCCAAAGGAGACCCCGGTTTTGGTCAATGAATTGAATCACACACGCCGTACCGCAAGGATGGGCTTGTAGTAGACGGAGCAATAGGTGATGCCGTAATTGGTGCCCAGTGCGCTGAGGAGCTGCCCACCGCCGGCGTAGAAGCCCACATGGCCTTCATAGCACACGATGTCACCCACCTGCATATTGTCCACGCTCACCGACTTGCCGAAGCTGCGGAAGGAGGCGGACTGGCGGGGAGAGCTGATGCCCATCTGTCCCAGCACCGCATGGACGAAGCCGGAGCAGTCAATGCCGTTGGTGAGGCTGTTGCCGCCCCAGACATAGCGGTTGCCCACATACTGGGAGGCAATGTCGATGATGCTGGAGCCGCTGACGCTTCCGGAGGGGTTCTTGCCGGTACTTACAGTGACGGTTTTTTCCTCCACCACTTCCTCGGCCTCATCGTCCACATCCTCAAACAGCTCCAGCACCTCCTCCTCGGCGGAGGTGTCCTCAAAATAGGTCTCCTCCACCTCGGTCTCTGCGGCTGCGGCAGCTTCAGCCTCCCGCTCCTGCTGGGCGGCGGCAGCAGCGGCCTCCTGCTGGCGCTGGCGCTCGGCGGCCTCTTCCCGCTCCCGGCGCTCTGCCTCCTTGCGGGCGGCCTCCTCCTGACGGCGGCGCTCCTCCGCCTCACGGCGGCGCTGTTCCTCCAGTGCCTTGCGAGCCTTCTCCTCGGCGAGCTGCTGCTCAGCGGCGGAGATCTGGCCTACCAGCTGCTCCTGCTGGGCGGAAAGGGCGGCAATCTGCTTGGAGTACACCTCTTCGTTGGCGAGAACCTCCTGCAGTACCTTCTCCTCCTGCTCGGCAGCGTCCTCCTGCTCCGCCTTCTCCTGCTCAAGCTGCTCCTGCGCTGCCTTCTGCTCTGCCTGCTCCTCCTCCAGCTTGGTCTCTGCTGCGGAGACGGCCAGACGGGCGGCGTCCAGATTTTCCAGTGTGTCGTTGTCGTACTTCATCACATCGTTGACAAAGCTGAACCGATCCAGCAGGTCGGAGAAGCTGGAGGCCTGAAAGAGAATCTCCCAATAGGAGACCGTTCCCTGCTCCTCCATGCCCCGGACACGCTCCAGAAAGCGCTGGTAATACAGGTCTTCATCCGCCTGCGCCTGTGCCAGCTCGTCCTGCGTCTCGGCAATGAGCTGGGTATAATCGTCAATAATATCCTGCGTGGCGTTGATCTGGTCAGCCAGCAGGCCGATCTGCTCGTCAATGGCATCCAGCCGCTCCATTGCGGAGTTCTCCTGCTGCTCCAGCTCGCCCAGCGTCTTTTTCGCCTGAGACTGCTGGTCGGCAAGGCTGGACTTCTGTGCCTTCAGGGCGTCGATGTCCGACTGGGTGATGGCGTTGCCGTAGACCACCACGTTCACCACCAGCGGGAGCAGCATCAGCACGGCCATCACCAGTGCCATGACCGCAACCAGAACACGCCGTAAATCCCACTTGCTTTGCTTTTGTTTGTTGTTGGGTTGTGTCATACCTGCGCCCTCCCATTAAACCTTCAGGAATTTGTTAATCGTAATCAGGCTGCCCAGCACGCCCACTGCAAGGCCGATGCCGCCGAAGGTAAACACCAGCGGCTTCACCAGCTCCTGAAACGGGATGATATAGACCAGCTTTACATGGCTGTAGACATTCACTGCCTCGGTGAGGAGCTGATAAATCCCCCACTGCACCAGCGTGGCCAGAATGGCGCTGCCCACGCCCAGCAGGATCCCCTCCACCACGAAGGGCCAGCGGACAAAGGCGTTCGTTGCGCCCACCATCTTCATAATGGCAATCTCCCCCTCGCGGCCTGAGGTTGCCAGCTTGATGGCGTTGGAGATGATAAAGAAGGACACCACCACCAGCACCACCACCATAATCATGGCAATGACTACAGTGACGTTGCGCAGGGTGATAAACCCGTTTGCCACATCCAATGCGGCGGAGATACTGGCAATTCCCGCAATGGAGCGCACCTGAGCGATGGTGTCAGCCAGAAGGTCGATGTCCTTCACCTGTATGCTGAAGCGTCCCCGCAGCACTGAGGCGGGCAGGTCTGAGTACAGGCTGTCGTCCTCCAGCTCGCTGACGAAGTTCTCTCTGGCCTCTTCACGGGTAATATAGCGGTATTCTGCAACATTGTCAATAGCGGCGATATCCTTTCCCAGCGCCATGCCCTGCTCGTCGCTCATATCTTCGTCCACATAGGCGAGAAACTCATTTTCCTGCATCAGTGCATCAAGATTGCGCTCCAGATTCAGCGCAAGCAGGACAAAGCTGCCCATAATCACCAGACAGGAGGCCATTATGCCGATGGAGGCGAAGGTCATAAACCCGTGGCTCCCGGCGCCGTGGAATCCCTCTTTGATATAATAACCTATATTAATACGTCTCATAGTCGTACAAACCGTTCTCCATATCGCTGGTCACCAGCCCGCTGTCGATACTGATGACACGCTTGTTAAAGCAGTTCACCAGATCCCGCTCATGGGTCACCACAAGCACCGTCGTCCCCAGCTGGTTGATCTTTTCCAAAATGCACATGATCTCGTAGCTGCGCTCCGGGTCAAGATTTCCGGTGGGCTCGTCGGCAATGATCGTCTCTGGGTTGTTCACCAGCGCACGGGCAATGGCCACACGCTGCTGCTCGCCGCCGGAGAGCTCGCCGGGGTAGCAGTCCGCCTTTGCGGACAGACCCACCAGCTCCAGCACCTGAGGAATCCGCTCCCGGATGATCTGGTTGCTGGCATTGACCACCCGCATGGCAAATTCCAGATTGCCCCGCACGGTGCGGTTTTCAATGAGCCGGAAGTCCTGAAAGACGATGCCCAGCGTCCGGCGCAGATAGGGCACCTTCCGCTTGGGAAGGGAGCCCAGATCGAAATCGCCTACAAAAATGCCCCCGGAGGTAATCCGCTCCTCTGCGGTGATGAGCTTGATAATGGTACTTTTGCCCGACCCGGAGGGACCCACCAAAAAGACAAACTCTCCGTCCTCAATGACGAAGGAAACCCCGTGCAGCGCCTCGGTAAAGTTGCTGTCATAGGTCTTTTTTACATTGGTAAACTGAATCATAGTTTCCCCCGCCGTCTATCTCACAGCAGCCCCGGTGCGAATGTGTTTTCACCTTCAACACCGCCGCTGCACTCCAATCGTTTCGACAGAAACTATTATATCCCCTCCTGCTGTTTATGTCAATCACTGTTTACAAAATCTTTATAATTCATCCAATTAAAATCCCTGTTTTCGTAGAAAACAGGGATTTTATCAAACAAATTGTGGTGACATTTGTTACAGAATCAGGATTTTATGCCTCTTGAGCGAAGATACTGCTTTACCATCAGGGCGACCTTGAAGGTGATGGCGTCGTCGAACTCCCGCAGGTCAAGCCCGGTGAGCTTTTTGATCTTTTCCAGCCGGTAAACCAGTGTGTTGCGGTGGACAAAGAGCTTTCGTGCCGTCTCGGACACGTTCAGGTTGTTTTCAAAGAACTTATTGATGGTAAACAGGGTCTCCTGATCCAGAGAGTCAATGGGATTTTTCTTAAAGACCTCCTGCAGGAACATCTCGCAAAGGGTGGTGGGGAGCTGGTAGATCAGCCGTCCGATGCCCAGATTGTCATAGTTGACAATGGTGCGCTCGGTGTCAAAGACCTTGCCCACGTCAATGGCCATCTGCGCCTCTTTATAGGCACGGGCCAGATCCCGGATGTGCCCCACCACGGTGCCGATGCCGATGACCACTTTGATCTTCAGCTCGTTTTCCAGTGCGGTAGCCATCTGCTGAGCCATGTTAATCAGCTCCTTGCCGGTGATGTTCTCCTGCACCTGCTTAATCAGAACCACATCCGTCTCACTGACGGAGACCACAAAATCGCTCTGCCGGTCGGGATAGATGGAGTAGATCACATCCACGGCGGTCAGGTCGGTCATGCCCACCTGACGGATCAGGAACACTGCACGAAACGCCTCCGTGGCAAAGTGGAGATCCTTTGCTCTGGCGTAGATGTCCCCCAGCATAATATTGTCGGAGATAATATTCTTCAGGAAGGTCGCCTTGTCGTGCTTCTCCTCATAATAGACCTTGGCACCGTTCAGGGCAACCGCAGCCATGGAGCAAATCAGCCTTGCCTGATCGTCCTCCCCCTGAACAAACACCGCATAGTCAAATTGGGAGCTCCACCCGCTCAGCGCCTTAAACGTCTTTCCCTCCGCAACCGTAATCTCCTCCCGGCGGGCGTTGATTGTGTGTACTACAGCAGACCAGCTCTCACCGATCACCGGAAGATCGTTGCAGGCAATGACAGTCCCGCTCTCATCAATCACGCCGATGACCCGATTGGTACTCTCCTTCATCTGGAGCACTACACTTTGGAACATGCGGTTGGACATAGGATCTCACCTCTCCCTTCCCTGTACAGCTTCAAACAGGCAGCGCACCTGTACCCCTCTCACTACAGTTCCATTATACAGTCTGACAGGGAGAATTTCAATAGTTTTCCCGATTTTATTTGTCTATTTTGACGAAGCATCCCCGGAGTAACCGGATAAAGTGCAAAGTTTTTCCACTTCCTCCTGAGACAAAGGGCGGATTTGCCCCTCCTTCAGGGAATCTTCCAGAGACAAAGGCCCCATAGCGATGCGCTTGAGCTGCTTCACCGGAAGCCCTCTGGAGGCCAGCATACGCTTCACCTGATGGTATTTCCCCTCCCGAACCGTCACCCGGCACACTCCCGGCTCCGGCAGCTCCAGCACGGCGGGGAGGCACTGCGTCCCGTCCCCCAGCGTCAGCCCCTGAGCGAAGGCATCACAGTCCTCCTGCGTCCCTGTCCCGTCCACCTGCGCCAGATAGACCTTGTCCACATGGTGCCGGGGGGAGCAGAGAGCATGGTTCAGCCCCCCGTCATCCGTCAGCAGCAGCAGTCCGGTGGTATCCCTGTCCAGCCGCCCCACGGGGGCAAGTCCCGCCCGGCGCAGGGCAGGGGGCACCAGCTCCAGCACCGTGGGGGCGCTGGCGTCCTCCGTGGCGGTGAGATACCCCGCCGGCTTGTGGAGCAGGAGATAGACATACTCCTGCCAGCGAAGGGGGACACCCTGCGCCTGAATCTCAGCGGCAAACGGGTC
>CAJOOV010000165.1 GCA_905236265.1 uncultured Oscillospiraceae bacterium
CAAGGTCTCCATCCGCTCCCGGAACTCGTCCCCGTTCTCGCCCAGCAGGAAGTCAATCAGTGCCGAGCGGAAGGGGTAGTTCATCAGTCCGTCCAGATGGTGTCCCAGCAGATGGCGGCGGCGCTTGCCGTAGGCCACCTTGTTGGAGCCGTCCTCCCAGACCTCCCCGATGACGACGGCATCCGGGCGCTCCCGCCGGGCAGCGTCGTGGATCCCCCGGACGAAATCATCCGGCAGCTCATCTGCCACGTCCAGCCGCCAGCCGTCTGCGCCCAGACGCAGCCACTTGCGAATGACGCTGTTCTCGCCGTCGAAGATGAACTCCCGATAGCTGCGGCAATGCTCATTCACCGCCGGGAGGGAGTAGATGCCCCACCAGCTCTCGTATTTGTCAGGCCAGCGCTTGAAGCAGTACCAGTTGTAGTAGGGGGAGCTTTTGCTCTGGCTTGCCCCCAGCGTGGGATAAAAGCCGTCCCCGTTGAAGTATTTGCTCACATATCCCGTGTGGTTGAACACGCCGTCCAGTATAATCCGAATGCCCCGGCTGTGGGCCTGCCGGCACAGGTGGACGAAATCCTCGTTGCTGCCCAGCATGGGGTCTATCCGGTCATAGTCCGCCGTGCCGTAGCGGTGGTTCTCTGCCGCCTCAAAGATGGGGCAGAAATAGATGGTCTCCACCCCCAGAGAGGCAATGTAGTCCAGCTTCTCCTCAATACCCTTCAGGTTTCCGCCGAAGAAGTCCCGGTTGCGCACCTCGCCCCGCTCGTTGGGCTGCCAGTGGGGAAGATCGTCCCAGTTCCAGTGGACATCCCGTCCCCCCACCATGCCCGTGGGATCAGGAATACAGGTGCGGTTGAAGCGGTCAGGGAAGATCTGGTAGCACACCCCTTTGCCGAACCAGTCCGGCACCTGATCGGAGGGGTCATAGACAGTGAGCTGGTACTCCCCCAGCTCCTTGTACTGCCCGTTGAGACCGGAGAGCTGGAAGGAATACCACACCAGCCCCACATAGTCCCCCACGTCCAGCGTGGCGGTGAAGGTGTCAATCCCCAACTCCGTGCCCGTCCAGACCACGGGCAGCTCCACGCTCCGGGCGGGGTCAAATTCAAAACGTGCGGAGAGAATGCCGGATGAAAACGCCTCACAGCGCTTGGGATGGAGGTGGAAAACCACCTTTGTCCCCGAGGTCACTGCCCCGTAGGGACTTTTATACGCCAAGTCCCTTGAATTATAGATTTTTAAATCCCGCATGAAATAGCCCGCCTATCGTCCTTTTATAAAAATGACTCCCCGTCAGTTTACTATAGCTAATAAAGTATTTTACCACATTATATGTCCTGTGGAAAGGGAAAACTCACAGAAAATACCTATCAAAATGCACAGAAAATAGTCTATTGCTCCTCCGTTTTCTCTATGCCGAACCACGTCGAGACCACATCGGCGGCAATGACGGCGGTATCCGCACCGGCTCCGCCCTTCTCCACCGCCACGCACACGGCAATCTGCGGGTCATCCAGAGGGGCGAAGCAGACAAAAAGTCCGTTGGCGTTCTCCTGTCCGCTGACCTGCGCTGAGCCGGTCTTGGCCTCCACGGCAATCCCCGCCTGCGCCAGTGGGGCAAAGGCCTGACGCACCCCGGCGGTGGCATCCACCGCCTGAGCCATGCCCCGGAGGATCGCCTGACGGTTCTCCTCTGAGAGGGGCACCGTGTCCAGCACGGCGGGTCGGAAGGTCTCCAGCACCTCAGCGCCGTCGTAGGTGGTGACCGCCTGCATCAGATGCGCCTGATACCGGGTGCCGCCGTTGACCAGCGTGGAGAGGTAGCCGCAGATCTGCAGGGGGGTGAACTGGTTGTCGCTCTGTCCGATGGCGGCGGAGAGGGTGTTGCCGGGATACCACGTCTGTCCCAGTCTATGACTGTACTCCGGTCCGGCGTTCACTCCCGTCGCCTCGCTCAGCTCCACTCCCGTAGGTACCCCCAGCCCGTAGCCTCTGGCATATTCGTTGAGGGTGTCAATGCCCACCTGACTGCCCATGGTGTAGAAGAAGATATTGCAGGAATCCCGGATGGCATCGCTCACCGTCTCCTGCCCGTGCCTGCCGCCCTTCGTGCGGTAGATCCAGCAGCGGAACCGGGTGTCCAGATAGTCCATCCACCCGTTGCAGGTCACTGTGTCACGGGGGGAGATGGCTCCGGTATCCAGTGCGGCGGTGGCCGTCACCATTTTATAAGTGGAGCCGGGGGCATAGGTGCCCAGAAAGGCACGGTTGAACAGGGGCTTGAGGGGGTCTTGCGCCAGCGACTCATAGTCCTCCCGGTAGCTGGCAAGGTCAAAGGTAGGCCAGGATGCGGCGGCAAGAATGCCCCCGTCCCTCACGTCCATCACCACCACGGCGCTGCCCCCCTCGCCGCCGTTGATGGCGGCGGTATGCTCCGCCAGCGCCTGCTCCGCCGCCTGCTGCAGGGGCAGGTCGATGGTCAGGCGCACGCTGCTGCCCGCCTCCGGGCGCTGTTCATAGTCCCGGCTGAGCAGGGTGCCGTCCAGAGAGGTGATCCGCCTGGCCGTGCCGGACACCCCCCGCAGGTACTCCTCAAAGGCGTACTCCGCCCCGGAGACCCCCACAACGGCATCCATGGCATAGCCCCGTGCCTTATAGCCCTCGCCGTCCTCCCAGTTCTCCGCAGAGATTGCCCCCGTCTGCCCCAGCAGATGGGCGGCGCCCTGAGAGACATAGACCCGCTTTGCCGCCGTGCGAATCTCCACGCCGGACAGGCGCTGTTCCTTCACCGCCGTCACAAAGCCCATGTCCACCTCTTCTGCGAAGTACCACGTTGTCCAGAGGATTTCCCGCTCCCGCAGCAGGCAGGCATAGAGCACATCCAGCGCCTCCCTCCCCTGTTCATCGTCCGCAAGACCGAAATAATCCAGCATGGCGGCGGCGGTGCGCCGGGGGTTTTCTGCGTCCGCAGGCCACTCCATGCTCTCGCACAGGCGGGCGAACCGGGTGGGGACGGCGGCACCGTCCTCTCCCACAGCGTCAAAGGGGTGGTCGGTGGTGTACTCCGCCCCGTTCTCCCCCCAGCGGATGGGCAGGCCGCCGGTGTTGTGCTCCAGCTCCTCCCGGCGGCACAGGTCAATGAGCAGCTCCACCGTCTCCCGCTGGCGCTCCGGCTCCCCCATGGCGTCCAAATCCAGCACCACATGGTACACCGTCTCGTTTCGCACCAGCGGCGTTCCGTTCCGGTCGGTGAGCAGCCCCCGCGCCGCCTCCACCGGCTCCACCGTGGTGATGGTATTCACGGCGGCGGAGCGGTCGATGTCGATGCCGTGGAGCATCTGGTTATCGTACAGGGAGAGTACAAAAGCCAGCATCACCAGCAGGGTGAACCCCGAGAGCATCATCCCCCGGCGGCGAAAGTCCTTCTGTCTCATGGCTCGTCAAACTCCAAATCCGGGCGAAAGCGCCGGTAGATGGCAGAGAAGAGGAGGTAAATTGCCGGGGCGAAGAGCAGGGAATAGGCCGCTTCCCCGGCGGCGATGGGCAGCATGGCCGCCGCCGGGGCGGCATAGCGTCCCAGCCGCAGCAGCAGGGACACCGCCTCCACCAGCCCCATGGTCCCCACGGCGCACAGCAGATAGCCGGGAAGGGTGCGTCCCAGAGAGCGGTGCAGCGTCAGCCCGCACAACGCTCCGCCCAGGGAGAACAGCCAGATCATTCTGGCGTTTCCCGCCCCGCAGCACACGGCGCAAAGCAGCCCCGCCCCCATGCCGAAGGCAGCGCCCTCCTCTGCGCCCTCCAAAAAGCCCACTGCCGCCGCTGTCAGCGGCGCAAGCAGCGGCACAGCGTGCCACAGGGGCAGGGCGTTGCACACGCAGCGCTCCAAAAAGAAGTAGAACAAGAACGCCCCGGAGTAGCAAATCCACTTGGGCAGTGTCCGGTTCGTATTCGTCATCTCTGCGCCGCCCCCTTTATTCCACCTGGGTAAACTCCTTAATAACAAAGACCTCTTCCAGCCGCTCCAGATCCGCCTTGGGTTTCACCACGGCATACTGCTCCGTGCCGGAGGGGGCAAAGCCGAAGGACTCCACCGTTCCCACCGTCAGGCCAGAGGGATACCGCCCGCCCATGCCGGAGGTGAGTACCTCGTCCCCCGGCCTCAGCTCCGCCTCGTTGCTCACAAAGCCCACACGGGTCATATTCTCTCCCATGAGGGAGAAGTCCCCCTGCAGGATGCCGTCGTCCCCCGTGCGGAAAAAGCGCACGCCCACCGCCAGATCCGGATCCAGCAGGGTGGCGACGGTGGCCCAGTTGGTGCCGGACTCACGAACTACGCCCACCAGAGCGCCGTTCTCCGTCACCACGCAGTCCCCCTCCTCCACGCCGTGGAGGCTGCCCTTGCTGATGGTGAGGGTGGATGCCCAGCCGGACACGGTGCGCCCGGTGACGGCGGCGGACTCAAAGACAAAGTCCCGGCGCTTTTCCCGCAGCTCCAACAGGCGGCGCAGGCGCTCGTTCTCCCGCAGGGTCTGCTCCGCCTCCCGGTTCTCCCGCTCCATCTCCGCAACCTGCCCCTCCAGCTCCTCAATCCGCCGCTCCATGGCCTCGTACTGGGTGGCATAGCGGAAAACCCCCTGCACCCATGAGGTGACGGCAGTGCCCGCCGCCCGGAAGGGGGTTGCCAGCACCCCCGCCGCATTGGCAAGGGGATGCACGGGAAGGACTGCGGAGGCGATGGACACCACCCCGGTGAGAATCAGGGCGGCAATCACGATCAGCAGGGGATTTTTTTGCCTGAACTGTTTCATAGGCTCCTTATGATTCCGTTGAAAAAAGGGTCTCGATTCCAAACTGTCTCAGCATCTGTCCCAGACGGCACACCGGAAGTCCCACCACATTGAAGTAGTCCCCCCGTATGCCGGAGACCAGCAGGGCACCTCTGCCCTGAATGCCGTAGGCGCCCGCCTTGTCCATGCTCTCCCCGGTGTCCGCATAGCCCTGAATCTCCCACGGCTCCAGCCGGCGGAAGGTCACGTCGGTACACTCGCTTCCCACGCTCACCCGCTCGCCCCGCATCAGCACCACACCGGTATAGACCTGATGGGTCTTGCCGGACAGGGCGGTGAGCATTTCCACCGCCTGCTGCCGGTTCTTCGGCTTGCCCAGCACCTGCCCCTCCAGCACCACCACCGTGTCGGCGGCGATCACCAGCGCCGAAGGCTCTGTCAGGGCGGAGACCTCCCTTGCCTTGGCGTAGGCAAGCTGCTCCACCAGCTCCCTGGGGCGCAGCGGGGCATTCATCTCCTCCCCGCCATAGGCGGGCATCACGTCAAAATCCACAATGCCCATCTGTTCCAGCAGCTCCCTGCGCCGGGGGGACTGGGAGGCCAGCACAATCCTGCCCATCTCAGCACCTCCCTGTGGAGCCGAAGCCACCGGCGCCCCGCACCGTCTCGTCCAGCTCCTGCGCCTGCTCCAGTGTGGCCTGAAGCACCGGGAAAAAGCCCATCTGGGCGATTCTGTCCCCCGGCTGCACGGTGTAGTCCGTGTCAGAGCTGTTGGACAGACCCACCTTAATCTCTCCCCGGTAGTCGCTGTCAATCACGCCCACGCAGTTGGCGGGGGCGATGCCATGGCGGATGCCCAGCCCTGAGCGGGCAAAAATCAGCGCCACGGTTCCCGCATCCGGCAGGGCGATGGCAATTCCCGTGGGAATCACCGCCCGTCCCCCGGCGGGGATGGTCACTGCCTCGTCCAGACAGGCGTGCAGATCCATGGCCGCCGCCCCGGCGCTGGCATAATAGGGTGCGGGAATCTCCCCTCCGATTTTGGGGGACACCGCCTTCCACTTAACATTCATAGCCGTTCCTCAGATCTCATTCAGATTGTTCCAGCCGCTGCAGCTGCCTTGTAAACCACTCCGGCAGCGGGCAGGTGAGGGACACCGCCTCCCCGGTGCGGGGATGGACAAAGCGCAGGCCGGAGGCAAACAGGCACTGCCCCGCCAGCCCCGGCACCGGCTTTTTCGCCCCGTACACCGTATCCCCCAGCAGGGGATGTCCCAGATAGGCCATATGTACCCGTATCTGGTGGGTGCGTCCGGTCTCCAGATCGCAGCGGATATGGGTATAGCCCCGGTAGCGTCCCAGCACCTGCCAATGGGTCACGGCACGCCGCCCGGCGCTGTCCACAGCCATGCGCTTGCGGTCGGTCTTATGCCGGGCGATGGGGGCATCCACCGTGCCCCTGTCCTCCCGGAACCCTCCAACGGCGATGGCCTGATAGGTTCTCGCCAGAGAGTGGTCCTGCAATTGGGCGGAGAGGGCAAGGTGGGCGGCGTCATTTTTCGCCGCAATCAGCAGCCCTCCCGTGTCCCGGTCAATCCGGTGGACAATGCCGGGGCGCAGAGCGCCGTTGATGCCGGACAGGGAGTCCCCGCAGTGGTAGAGAAGGGCGTTGACCAGCGTGCCGTGGGGGTGTCCCGGTGCGGGATGCACCACCAGCCCCACCGGCTTGTTCACCACAATCACGTCCCGGTCTTCAAACACCACGTCCAAGGGGATATTTTCCGGCAGGATGTCCACCGGCTCCGGCTCCGGCAAAACCACCGTCACCACGGTGCCTGCACGGAGACGGTCACGTTTTTTCAGGGGTTTTCCCCCGGCGCACACCGCCCCCTGCTCCAGCAGCTTCTGCGCCCCGGAGCGGGTCAGCCCCTCCACCGCCTCGCTGAGGGCAACGTCCGCCCGCTGGCCGTCCGCCGCCGCCGTCCATGTGAAGCTGCTCACCGTTTTGCCTCGCTCTCCACGAAAAACAGATAGAAAATCAGCCCGAAGGCGCCCACGGTGACGCAGATGTCCGCCACGTTGAACACGGCGAAGTTGACGAAGAGCAGGCGTATCATGTCCGTGACATAGCCCATCAGCGCCCGGTCGATGAGGTTGCCCAGCGCCCCTGCCAGCAGCAGGGTGAGCATCCACTGTCCGAAGGGGCGGGGCAGCACCTTTTGATAGATCGCCCACGCCAGCGCCGCCGCTGCGGCGGCACTGACGCAGGCCAGTATCCCGGTGTAGCCGCTGAAGGAGGAGAAGGCCATGCCCGTATTCTCCACATAGCTCAGTCCCACCACGCCGGGAATCAGCTCCACGGTGCCCCGTCCGGGCAGCAGCGCTCTGGCAAAGTGCTTGCTCACCTGATCCGCCGCCGCCAGCAGCACGGCTGCGGCATAGTACAGCCCGGTTCTCATCTCAGCCCTTTCTGGTGTCGGAGAGATAGAAGGGGCGAATCAGGCTGCGGCTCTCCTCGTTTGCCTGCTCCTGTCTGGGGGCGCTGCGGCGGCCGCTCTGGGGGGGATTGCCCCGCCTGTGCTGCCCGCTGCGCTCCTGACGGTTCCCCCGCTCCGGGGCAGAGCGCTGCTGCTTTTGACGGATCTTCTGCACGCTCTGGGGCGTTTCCCCGCCTCCGGCGGGATGCTCCGCACTGCGGCGGCGCTCTCCCCGGTTCTTTTTCCCGGCGGCGCTCCTCTGGGCGGTTTTTTCCGTCTGACCGGCTTTCACAGCCTTTTCACGCCTGACGGTCTTGTCCGCCGTTTCCTGCTTTGCCCGGCTGCGCTCTCTGCGCCGGCCATGGGAGGCGCTGCGCTGCGCCTTTTGGGCGCTCTCCGCCTCCTCCTCTTCCCCCTCCCGGAGGAAGAGCCTTGCCGTGGCATCCATCACCTTGCCCCCGGAGATGCCCTTGCTCTGCTTCCGGCCGGTCTTGCCGATGTCCCCGTAGCCCAGCTCGTCGGCGTAGTCCGGCAGCGCCAAAAGCTCGTCCAGCGCCTCCAGAGAATAGGGCTTGCGCTCCGGCTGGCGGTTGAAGGTGCGGTAGCGCACCCAGTCCTCGTAGCTGCCCACGTCCTCCTCCGGGGACAGCTCCGGCTCCTTCACCGCCGGGGCGGGACGGGACGGTCTGCGCTGTTTGCGCTGGGGCTGGGGGGCGGCGCTCTTCGTCTGGGGCTGGGATACCTGCTCAGGGGCGGGCGCCTCCTGCGCCTGACGGCGCTGGCGGCTGCGCTCACGGGCGGCGTTTCTCGCCTCCTGATCCTCCGGGTGAATCCTCTTTCCGTGTTTGTCTTTGATCGGCACTTCTGTCTCCTCCATGGGATAGGGGTTTTCCCCCGCTTCCGGAATCGGTTTCTTCAACGCTTTCTCAATGGCCGCCAGCTCCTCCAGCTCGCTGGAATCGCAGAAGGACAGCGCCACGCCGGTCTGCCCGGCACGCCCGGTGCGGCCGATGCGGTGGACATAGGTTTCCGGCACGTCGGGCAGGTTATAATTCACCACGCAGGCAAGGCCCTCGATGTCCAGCCCTCTTGCGGCGATGTCCGTGGCCACCAGCACCCGCACGCTCCCGGACTTGAAGCCCTCCAGCGCCTGCTGACGGGCGGTCTGGGACTTGTTGCCGTGGATGGCGGCGGCGGTGATGCCCGCCCTGCCCAGATCTCTTGCCACCCGGTTCGCCCCGTGCTTGGTGCGGGTAAAGACCAGCACACTGGCATAGTCCCTCTGTCCCAGCAGCCACACCAGCAGGGGCAGCTTCCGGCTCCTGTCCGTGCGGTAGAGCCGCTGTTCAATGGCATCCACGGTGGAGTTCACCGGGTCAACGGCGATGCGCACCGGGTTGCGGAGCAGACGGTTCACCAGCGCCTGCACCTCGCCGGGCATGGTGGCGGAGAAAAACAGGGTCTGCTTCTCCTCCGGCAGCCATTGGAGAATTTTCTTTACGTCGTGGATAAAGCCCATATCCAGCATACGGTCTGCCTCGTCCAGCACAAAGACCTCCAGATGCTTCAGGTCAATGTGTCCCTGCTGGTAGAGATCCGCCAGCCGTCCCGGCGTGGCTACGAGAATATCCGTCCCCCGCTGCAGCGCCTCCACCTGAGGCGCCTGACCCACGCCGCCGAAAATCACCGTGGAGCGCAGGGGCAGGTGCTTTCCGTATGCCTCAAAGCACTGCTGGTTTTGCAGGGCAAGCTCTCTGGTGGGGGTGAGCACAAGGGCGCGGATGGGATGCTCCCGCCGGGGCGATGCGCTCAGGCGGGCGAGAATGGGGGCGGCGAAGGCGCAGGTCTTGCCTGTTCCCGTGCGGGCGCAGCCCAGCACGTCCCGTCCCTGCAGCGCAGGGGGGATCGCCTTTTCCTGAATGGGTGTGGGGGTGTCATAACCCGTCTCCTCCAATGCCCGGAGAATGGGCTTTGGCAGCTTTAAATCGGTAAAATTCACAGGGTCGTTCTTCCTTTTTCGTTATAGTTTGCATTCCGATACAGATTAGAGTATAGCAGGCTTTTCCCGGAAAAACAAGGCGAACCCTGCCCCCGGCGGTAAATTTTCCCCCTCCGGGTCGGTTTTTGTAAAATTCAGAGAAATCACGGAGAAAACTGTTTCTTTGACGGGAAAGATATGCTATACTGGAGTGAGGATATTGGTTTCCGATGGAGGTTATCTCATGAGCCACAAAGTCATTGTTTCCATTTGCGGTCGCTCCTACAATCTGGTTGTGGACGACGATTCCAAACATATCGAAAAGGTTGCGGCGCAGGTGGACAAGAGCATTTATACCACCATGCGCAGCGCCCGTGTCACGCCCATGGATGCCGCTGTGCTCACCGCCGTCAACGCAGTGGACGCTCTGTTTCAGGAGCAGGACACCACCGAAGCCCTCCGGCTTCAGGTGCAGGGGCTGCTGGAGGAGACAAAGCGCCTGCGTCAGGAGCTGGCGGATGCCCGGCGGGAGCTGACACGGACGAAGAACACAAAGAAACCGTCAAAATAAAGGCAAAAAGGCTGTGAACGTCTTTTGAGGACTGCAGACAGAGCCTCGCAGAGTTCCGCCCGCAGGGCGGAATAAAGTCAAATCATTTTTGTGCCGAATTCACTTCGGTACAAAAATACTTCTATCCATGCAAGTGTGCGACCGAAGGGAGTGCGCGCAGCATGGATGCAAAGTGTGCAGGCAAAGTCCGTTGGACTTTGTCTGCGATTCAAAAAAGGGCTGTGAAAGCCCTTTTTTTCACGGAGGAACGCAGGCAATGGAAATTCTCTCTCCCGCAGGCTCCTATGAGTCTGCCGTGGCGGCGGTGCAAAACGGCGCCAACGCCATCTATCTGGGCTACGGCAAGTTCAACGCCCGCCGCAGCGCTGCCAACTTCGACGCCGCCGGGCTGAAAAATATTGTGGAATACTGCCATCTCCGGGGGGTGAAGGTGCATCTCACCTTAAACACCCTGCTCTCAGACAAGGAGCTGCCTCAGGCGCAGAAGCTGGTGGAGCTGTGCAGCCGCATCGGGGTGGATGCCCTGATCGTGCAGGATCTGGGCGTGGTGGACATGGTGCGCCAGACCGCCCCGGAGCTGCCCATCCACGCCTCCACCCAGATGACGGTTCACAATCTGGACGGCGTGCTGGCCTGCGCCGCACTGGGCATACAGCGGGTGGTGCTGAGCCGGGAGCTGTCCCGCAGGCAGATCGCCGCCATCTGCGCCCGCTCCCCCATTGAGATCGAGGTCTTCGGACACGGCGCTTTGTGCATGTGCTATTCCGGGCAGTGCTTCCTCTCCTCCGCCATCGGAGGACGCAGCGGCAACCGGGGCATGTGCGCCCAGCCCTGCCGGTTGGAATACGGCTGGATGGGCTGCGCCGACGGGCATCCCCTGAGCCTGAAGGATATGGCACTGGTGGAGCATCTGCAGGAGCTGGAGCGCATGGGCGTGGCCAGCCTGAAGATCGAGGGCAGGATGAAGCGGCCGGAGTATGTGGGCATTGTCACCCGCATTTACGCCCAGGTGCTGCATCAGCGCCGCCGCCCCACCCCTGCCGAGCTGGCCGAGCTGGAGGCCGCCTTCTCCCGTCAGGGCTTCACCGACGGCTACTGGCAGGGCAAGACCGGCCCGGAGATGTTCGGCATCCACGAAAAGGGAAAGCTGCCGGAAAAGCTCTTCGCCCGCACCCGTATGGACTACAACCGGGAGCACGCCTGCGTGCCGGTGGATATGCAGGTGAAGCTCTCCGCAGGGGCGCCCGTCCGGGTCACAGTCACCGACCCGGAGGGGAACTGCGCCACTGCCTACGGCCCCACCCCGGAGAGCGCCCGGAGCAAGGCGGTGGGGGAGGAGGAGCTGCGCCGCCAGCTTGGGCGCACGGGCGGCACCTGCTTCTATCTCCGGGAGATGGAGGTGGAGGCGCAGCCGGGACTGAGCGTTCCCCTCTCCGCCCTGAACGGCCTGCGCCGCCGGGCGCTGGACGAGCTGAGCGTGCTGCGGGTAAAGCCCCCGAAGCGCACCGCCGGGACGCTCTCTCCCCTCCCGCCTGCGCCCCAGCGCCGGGAGGAGCCGGTGTTCACCGTGGCGCTGCGCCAGCCGGAGCAGCTCACCGAGAGTCTGATTCGCCGTCACCCCGCC
>CAJOOV010000166.1 GCA_905236265.1 uncultured Oscillospiraceae bacterium
ACCTGATCCGATGCGGCGCCTTTGACAGCATGGGCCTGCGGCGCAGCGCTCTGCTGCGGGTGATGCAGCCGGTGCTGGACAGCATTGCCAGCCGCAGGCGGCACAATCTCGAGGGACAGTTTGACCTCTTCGGGGGCTTTGACAGTCCCGGAGCCGGGGGCACGCCGGAGGAGATTCCCATTCCTGACGTGCCGGAGTTTTTGCCTCAGGAGCTGATGGCCATGGAGCGGGAGATGACCGGGCTGTACCTGTCCGGGCATCCCATGGATCAGTACCGTGAGCTGGTGAAGCGGGCGGGAGCGGTGCCGCTGGGGCGGCTGAGCGCAGACAGTACACAGGAGGGGGGAGCGCCGGAGTTTCGGGACGAGCAGCGGCTGATTCTCGCCGGTGTCGCCCAGAGCAGCCGGATGCGCACCACCAGAAACGACAACCTGATGGCATACACCATGCTGGAGGACGAGACGGGCAGCATAGAGCTGATCTCCTTTGCCAATGTCATCCGCCAGTACGGCTCCTATCTCGCCGAGGGGGCAGCCATCTTTGTGGAAGGACGGCTTACCATACGGGAGGAGAAGCAGCCCCAGCTTATCGTTGACCGGGTCTTCCCCCTGCAGGAGGAGTACCTGCCCTATCTGGGACAGGGGGGCGCAGGCAATGCCAGAGGCAATCCCGCCCAGTGGCAGAGACCTGCCTCCAATCCCACCTATGCCGACAGGCAGCGGGGGCAAAGGGGCGTGATTCCCGGTGCCAGAAAGCTGTATCTCAGCTTTCCCAACCAGCAGGACCCCAGAGTGAAAAAGGTGCGCCAGATGCTGATTATGTTCCCCGGCACGGAGCAGATGGTGTTCTTCTTCGAGGACACCAGAAAGCGCTACGGCGCACCCTGCCTGATTCATACCTCTCTGGTGGAGGAGCTGAAGCGGATGCTGGGGGAGGACAAGGTGGTCGTCAAATAGGACAGATAAAAAGACCTGACGGGGAATGCTCCCGTCAGGTCTTTTTCGCACTGTGGACAAAGCTCCGTCCCACTCAACGCAAGTGCCTTACCAGCGAATCAGGCTTGCCACGCAGCTCAGCCCGCCGCCGAAGGCGGCAAGCACAATCAGATCGCCCCGCTTAAACAGCCCCTTCCGGTTACACTCGTCCAGCAGCAGGGGGATGCTGGCGGCGGAGGTGTTGCCGTACTCCTCGATGTTCATGAGAAACTTTTCGGCGGGAATCCCCTTCAGCCGCCGGGCGGCGGCCTCGATGATTCTCCGGTTTGCCTGATGGCACACCACCCAGTCTACCTGCTCCTGCATCACGCCTGTCTTGTCCAGAAGAAGCTGAATCTGGTGGGGGACGGTGCGGGTGGCGAACTTATAGGTCTCGCTGCCGTTCATGCACACATAGGGGTGGGTGGGCTCCAGCTTGCTGAAGGGGGAATTGCCCACATGGGTGGGCACCTTCAGCACCTCGTCGCCGCCCCGAACCATAATCTCCGTGCCGAGATAGTCCTCTCCCGGCTCCACCACCACGCCTGCAGCGCCGTCTCCGAACAGGATACAGGTGGAGCGGTCGGTCCAGTCCAGAATCCGGCTCATCTGCTCCGTGCCCACGCAGAGAATCCTGCGATAACGCCCGGTGGAGATGTACGCTGCCGCTGTTTCCAGCAGAAACAGGAAGGCGGAGCAGGCACCGTTCAAATCCACAGCGGGACAGGTTGCGCCGATGTCCCGCTGCACCTGACAGGCCATATTGGGGCAGATGGCATCACCGCTGGAGGTGGCGCAGAGAATCAGATCCAGATCCTCCGCAGTGAGCCCGCTGTTTTCCAGCGCCGCAAGCGCCGCCTTGGCGGCCATCTGGGATGCCGTCTCGTCCACGGAGATGTGACGGTGCCGGATACCGGTACGGGAGGTGATCCACTCGTCATTGGTGTCCACTATCTTGGATAAATCATCGTTGCTGACAATCAGGTCAGGCACATAGCTGCCTGTGCCCATAATGTGAAAACTCATATCCTAATCCTCTCTTATCAGGGAAATAATCACGCTGGTATTGTAGCAGACATCATTACCCCTGTCAATTCGTGGTTTTCTCCCTGTCCTCCCCTCTCTGTGCAGGGAAAAAACTGCGTTCCCACAGGAATTTTTTTGTTGGCAGATAAAACCAACTGTGATAGAATAGCCTGTATTCAAAGGCAGGG
>CAJOOV010000167.1 GCA_905236265.1 uncultured Oscillospiraceae bacterium
ACCATGCCGTCCACGCCGCCGATGTCCACAAATGCGCCGTAGGAGGTCAGGCTCTTCACGGTGCCGGAATAATGCTTACCGACCTCGATGTTGTCCCAAACTTCCTTGCTGCGGGCTGCGCGCTCCTCGCTGCTGACGCTGCGGATGGAGCCCACAACACGGCGGCGGCTGCGGTTGACCTCGGTAATGTGCATACGGGCAGTGGTGCCCACCAGTCCGGTCATAGGCTCGTTGCGGCGCAGGCCGGTCTGGGAAGCGGGGATAAAGATGCGCACGCCCTTGTAGTTGGCAACGACGCCGCCCTTGTTCTCCTCACGGATGGTGGCCTCGATGACAACCTTCTCCTCCTTGGCTGCCTCGATCTCCTCCCAATTCTTGTTTGCGTCCAGACGCTTCTTGGACAGGGTGACAACGCCGTCGCTGTCGTTGACACGCATGACCTGAACCTCAATCTGGTCGCCCACCTTCAGGACTTCCTCAGGCTTTACGTTGGGATCGTCGGAAAACTCAGAATAGGGAAGATAGCCGGCGTGCTTGGTGCCAAGATCCACTTCGATCTCGGTCGGGGTGATCGATGCCACGGTCCCGATGACCTTATCTCCTGTATTTAAAGTTTTGATCGACTTTTCCAGCATTTCAGCGAAGGATTCCTCGATCTCCATGTTGACTTCGTTAGACATTTTGGTTTTGACCTCCTTTATTATCCACCCGGGGGTTGATGCTCCCGCAGTGATTCCGATACGCATTGCCCCTGCATCCAAATCGTCAGGCAGCTCGTCCGCTGTCTCTATCCAGTAGACCTTGCTGCATTTCTGCCGACAGAGCTCTGCAAGATGGCGGGTGTTGGAGCTCTTATGATCTCCGATCACGATCATTATATCACTTTGCGAAGCCAACTCTTGGGCCTCCTGCTGCCTATGAGCAGTCGCATTACATATTGTATCAAAGATTTCAGCGTTTGTACACTGTTTTTTTGCAATTTTTTCACAATTATTCCACGCCGACCTTGTGGAAGTGGTCTGAAAGACCAGTGTGAGGGGCAAATCCCGGCGCTGGGGGGACTCTGAGAGCCATTCTGAGAAGGCGGAATCGTCCTGCAGCACCACCGGAGTGCTGCACCACCCGGCAATGGCCACCACCTCCGGATGGGAGGGAAGGCCGATTATCACGGGAACCCTTCCCTGCTGCTGGGCACTGCGCACCAGCTTGTGTATTCTCGCAACACTGGGACAGGTGGCATCAATCACCGAAAGCCCCCGCTGCTCCAGCGCCTGATGCACCGCCTCCGCCTCGCCGTGGGAGCGAATGAGCACGCAGGAGCCAGCGGGTACGTCCTCCACCCGGTCAACCTGCCCCATGCCCTGCTCCTTCAGATGGCGCACCACATGCTCGTTATGGATGATAGAGCCCAGCATCACACAGTCCCTTCCGGATTTTGCCGTGCTCTCTGCCAGCTCCACTGCCCGCTTCACACCATAGCAGAACCCGGCGGTTTTTGCAAGGGTTATACTCATGACACTCTGCTCTCCAATGCGTAAATCTTATTCAAAAGCTCGTCCGCCAGCATACGGTATTCCTCCGGCGTGGCACGCTTTCCGGCGATTTTCGGCTGATAAGGCTCGCCGAACACCATGGTCATGCGGTGAAACCGCTTCGCTCTGGTGAGATAAACCGGCACCAGAGGCACGCCCGCCTTCAGGGAAAACATGATTGCACCTGTCTGCGCCTGGGCGGTCTCTCCCTCGTGAACCCGGTGCCCCTCCGGAAAGATGATAAGCTGGCTGCCCTCCTTCAGGCTTTTCAGCCCGTTGCGGATAGGCGCTATGTCATTCTCGCCCCGGTGTACGCCAAAAACGCCGATCCGGTAGAGAATCTGTCCCAGCACCGGAATTTGAAGCAGCTCTATTTTTGCGATGATACGGGGATGGCGCTTCCGGGTCAGCCCGAAGCATACCATGGGCGGGTCAATCGCCGTACAGTGCCGGGGGCAGATGACGGCGGGGCCGTCGGGGATATTCTCTCTGCCGATCACCTTCAGTCCGTAGATCAGGCGATAGATGAAAAACGCCACGGGATAGACCACCCTGTACCATGGCAGGCACTGTTCCTTTGTGCGGTAGGGATATTTCTGTTCCTTCTTTTTGGCCACCTGCGTGGTCTGCTTCACAGCGGGAACCTTCGATTCCTCTTGCTTTTCCGTCTCGTCCATCAGTTCAGTTTCTCCTTAATGATACGCTGCAGCAGTTCAACGCTCTCTGCAAAGCTCAACTGGGAGGTATCCGCCAAAACCGCATCCTCCGCCTGACGCAGAGGGGCAACGGCACGGTGGGTATCCTGCTCGTCCCGCTGCTTCACGTCGGCAAGGACATCCTCATAGCTCTGCTTGCTGCCCTTCTCCTGCTGCTCCAGCCAGCGACGCTTTGCGCGAATCTCGGCGGAGGCGGTGAGGAAAATCTTCACCGTGGCATTGGGCAGAACCACTGTGCCGATGTCCCGACCGTCCATGACCACATCCCTGCTCTTCGCCAGCTCACGCTGCATATCCAAGAGAAAGCTGCGCACTGCGCTCAGTGCGGACACACGGGAGGCGTACATGGCAATCTCCGGCTCACGAATCTCCGCTGTCACATCCTCCCCATTGAGATACATGTGCTGAACGCCGTCCTGCTCCACATGCATTTTAATCTCCATACCGGGGAGCATGGCGGCGACTGCTTCGGCATCCGAGGGGTCAATGCCGCTGCGCATGGCGGAGAGTCCC
>CAJOOV010000168.1 GCA_905236265.1 uncultured Oscillospiraceae bacterium
ACAGAGGTGCGGGATATTCTCGCAGCCCAAGCGCACTACGCCCATTTTATGCTGGTGCTGAACGTGGGCGGGCCGGTAGACCTCACCCCGGTGCAGCAGGTGGAGAATATCCTCCTGCTCTCCCAGCTTGGCACCGTCACCGGGGACGCACTGGCTGACGTGATTCTGGGAAAGGCGTACCCCTCCGGTAAGCTGACCACCACATGGTCGGCGTGGCAGGACTACCCCAAAATCGGGGAGTTTGGCGAGCCGGACGACACCCGCTATTATGAGGGTATCTATGTGGGCTACCGCTACTATGACATCGCAGGGGCGTTGCCCATGTATCCCTTCGGCTTCGGTCTGGGATATACGGACTTCGCCCTTGGGGAGGCGGCGGTTCGTGTGAAGGATGGCCGTGTGACGCTGCGGATTCCCGTGGAGAACGTGGGCGGCGCAGCGGGACGGGAAGTGGTGCAGGTCTATGTGTCCGCCCCGTGGGGAAAGCTGGACCGTCCCCTGCGCCAGCTTGCCGCCTTTGTGAAAACGCCGGAGCTGGCCGCAGGAGAGCGCTGCAGCGTGGAGGCGTCCTTTGCCATGCAGGAGCTTGCGGGCTTTGACGAGGAGGGCTGCTGCTGGCTTCTGGAGAAGGGGGATTATATCGTCTGCGTGGGCAATTCCAGCCGCAGCACAAAGCCTGCCGCCGTGGTGCGGCTGGATGAGACGGTAATGGTTCAAAAGGTTCACCCGGCGGGCGGTACGCCTGATTTTCAGGATTGGAAACCGGAGCAGCCGGATAGGGAACTGCCCGCCGGTGTCCCGGTGCTGCAGGTGGACAGCGCTGCTCTCGCCGCTGCAGAACAGCCCCGGCGCTGGGAATGCTCGGAGTATGCCAGAGGGGTGGTCAGCGCCCTTTCTGACCGGCAGCTCATCTCCCTGTCCATGGGACTGTTCTCCAAAGGCCCCGGAAGCGTCATCGGCAACGCATCCCAGACTGTGGCAGGCGCCGCAGGGGAGACCTATGGCAGACTGCCGGGGCTTCCGGGACTGGTCATGGCAGACGGCCCCGCCGGACTGCGCCTGAATCGCCAGTACACACGGGACAAAAAGGGCAGACCCCACCCCATCGGAAGCGCCCTCCCCGCCGGGATGGAGGACTATCTCCCCGGCATCGCCCGCGCCTTTCTGAACCGGGGCGGGAAAAAGCCCAAGGGAGAGGTCTTTGAGCAGTATTGCACCGCCATCCCCATCGGCACCGCCCTTGCCCAGAGCTGGAACGTGGAGATGGTAAAGACCTGCGGCGGCATCGTGGGGGAGGAGATGGAGCGCTTCGGCATCCACCTCTGGCTGGCTCCCGCATTCAATATCCACCGGAATATCCTCTGCGGGCGGAACTTTGAATACTACTCCGAAGACCCGCTGCTCTCCGGCAAAATGGGCGCTGCCATCACCCTTGGCGTGCAGGCGCACCCCGGCTGCGGCACCACGGTGAAGCACTTCTGCTGCAACAATCAGGAGCGCAACCGCATGACCTCCAACAGCATCGTCTCCCAGCGGGCGCTGCGGGAGATTTACCTGCGCCCCTTCCAAATCTGCATTCAGGAGTCTGACCCGGCGGCGCTGATGACCTCCTATAACCTCCTCAACGGGGTGCATACCTCCGAGCGGAAGGATCTGCTCTGTCAGATGCTCCGGGAGGAGTGGGGCTACCGGGGACTGGTTATGACGGACTGGGTGGTGCCCGGCATGAGCTTCAAAACCGCCCACCGTCCGGCGAAATCCGCCCCCAGCATTGCGGCAGGGAATGTGTATATGCCCGGCTCCCAGAGCGATTACAACGCCGCACTGAACGCCATGCACGGGAAGAACAAAGACTTCACCCTCTCCCGCACGGAGGCGGAGCGCTGCGCCGCACAGGTGGTGGAGCTGGTGAGAAGGCTGATTACCCAGCGGACGCAGAACCATGAACAGCAGTAAACTGACAGCCCGCTACGGACTGCTCATCGCCCTTGCGCTGATTCTCAGCTATGCCGAGGCGCAGATTCCCGCCTTCTTCACCGTGCCGGGGATGAAGCTGGGACTGACGAATGTAGTGGTGCTGTTCGCCCTGTACACATTGGGGGAGCGCAGCGCCCTGCTGGTGAACCTGCTTCGGATTGTTCTGGTGTCTGTCCTCTTCGGCAACGGCATGAGCATCGCCTACAGCCTCTCCGGGGGACTGCTCAGCGGATTGGTGATGATTCTGCTGAAAAAAACGGGGAAATTCAGCATTGTCTCCGTGAGCGTGGCAGGGGGCGTTGCCCACAATGTGGGGCAGATTCTCGCCGCCATAGTGCTTCTGGGAACAAAGTCACTGGCATGGTATCTGCTGGTGCTTTGGTTCTCCGGGCTTGCCTCCGGGCTGGTGATCGGCGTTCTGGGGGGCGAGGTGTGCAGGCGGATGAAGGGCATCCTCACGCCGGCGGAGAAAAGGGGCTGGTGAGGGATGAGGAACGATTTCTCCAAGGGAAGGGTGTGGAAAAACATCCTTACCCAGATGGTTCCCCTGCTGCTGGCACAGATGGTGCTGCTGCTCTACAACGTGGTAGACCGCATCTACATCGGCCACCTGCCCGGTTCGGACAGCCTTGCCCTCACCGGGGTGGGGCTGACCTTTCCCATTGTCACCCTGATTATGGCCTTCTGCGCCCTGTTCGGCATGGGAGGCGCCCCGCTGTTCTCCATCGCACGGGGCGCAGGCAGGGAGGAGGAGGCAGAGGAGATTCTGGGCAATGTGGCCACCATGCTCCTTGTCTCCTCGGTGCTGCTGTGCGGCTTCGGACTGCTGTTTCGCCGCCCGGTGCTGTACTTCTTCGGCGCCAGCGACAGCTCCTATTTCTATGCCGACCAATACCTTCGAATCTACCTTCTGGGCACCACGTTTTCCATGCTCTCCACCGGGCTGAACTTTTTCATCAATGCGCAGGGCTATCCGGTGAAGGGGATGCTGACCACGGTGATCGGGGCGGTGCTGAACCTGATACTCGACCCGGTTTTGATCTTCGTTTGCCGAATGGGGGTCTCCGGGGCGGCGCTGGCCACGGTGGTGAGTCAGGGGGTGTCCGCCCTGTGGGTGCTGCGGTTCCTCACCGACGCAAAAACGCCCCTGCGGATACGCAGGGGCAACCTGAGACTGCGCCGGGGCATCGTGAGACGGGTGCTGAGTCTGGGACTGGCCGGGTTTATCATGCAGGGAACCAACTGTCTGGTGCAGGTGGTGTGCAATACCACGCTGCAGCGCTACGGCGGAGACCTTTATGTGGGGATTATGACGGTGCTGAACTCGGTGCGGGAGCTGCTGAGCCTCCCGGTTTCCGCCCTGTCCAGCGGGGCGCAGCCGGTTTTGGGCTTTGACTACGGGGCAAAGCGGTATCACCGGGTGAAGGAGGGCATTCGCTTCACCTCCCTGATCGGCATTGCCTATACCCTTGGGGCGTGGCTGGTGGTGTTTGCCTTTCCTCATTTCTGGGTCAGCGTCTTTTCCAATGACGCCGACCTGATTGCCGACGGGGCGAGAGCGCTGCGGCTGTATTTCTTTGGCTTCTTCTTTATGTCCTTCCAGTTCTCCGGACAGTCCGTGTTTCAGGGGCTGGGAAAGGCGAAGCAGGCGATTTTCTTCTCGCTCCTGCGAAAGGCAGTGATTGTCACGCCGCTGACCCTGCTGCTGCCCCGGCTGGGATTTGGCGTGAACGGGGTCTTTCTGGCAGAGCCGATTTCCAATGCGGTGGGCGGTCTTGCGTCCTTTCTCACCATGTATTTCACCGTGTACCGGAAAATAGAGTAAAAGCGGACAGGAATCAGATCCTGCCCGCCATAGACCGTAGACAAAGCCTCGCAGAGTTCCGCCCGAAGGGCGGAATAGAGTCAAACCATTTTTGTACCGAATTCAGTTCGGTGCAAAAATACCTTTATCCATGCAAGTGTGCGACCGAAGGGAGTGCGCGCGGCATGGATGCAAAGCTCGCAGACAAAGTCCATCGGACTTTGTCTGCGACTTGAAGCGGACAGGAATCAGATCCTGCCCGCTTTTATCATCTCCCACGCCTCTTCCAGATCACCGCAGACCGCCCCGCACAGGGGGAGAAGGTCAGCATCCGGCTGGATGGTGTCCGGCACCATAATGGTCGTACACCCGGCGGCATGGCCGGAGCGTATGCCGTTGGGGCTGTCCTCCAGCACATAACACGCCTCCGGCGGCAGCCCCAGCTCCCTTGCCGCCAGCAGAAACACGTCGGGAAAGGGCTTTCCCCGCTTTGCCGTGACAGAGCTGACCACAGCGTCGAAGCACTCCCGTACTCCTGCCAGCGCCAGATTGTGTTCAATGGTGCTTACAGGGCTGCTGCTGGCCACGGCAGTCTTAATCCCTGCCTCCCGCAGCCCGGAGAGAATCACCCTCAGACCCGGCTTTTCCGGCACGCTGACAGAAAGCTGCTGTGCCACAGCGGTTTTGCAGGCGTCCCAGAGGGCGGGGGCGTCCACATCGGGATAAAAGGCGTGAATCACCTGAAACATATGCTCCCCGCTGGTTCCCGCCACCTGAATGGGAAAGTCGGGGTGGGGCTTGTACCCCATGGAGCGCAAAAGCGCCACCCAATTTCGCTGATAGACCCGTTCGGTGTCAAACATCAGCCCGTCCATGTCAAAAATTGCGCCACGCTTCATTTCGGTTCCTTTCAGGGAAAGACCGGAAGAAGCTGCCTCCTTCCGGTCTTGATGGGGTTGTATGCAGAAAAGGCTGTCAGCGAAGCTGACTGGGGGAGTACTCCCTCCGCCCCTTTGGGGCACCTCCCTCAGAGAGGGAGGCATTGGCAATCAGCGTCACGGCTGCTGTTTCGGGAAGGCTTTGCACTCCTTACCCCGTTTGTCAATAGCCCCTCTTAGAGGGGGCTGTCACGAAGTGACTGGGGGAGTACTCCCTCCGCCCCTTTGGGGCACCTCCCTCAGAGAGGGAGGCATTGGCAATCAGT
>CAJOOV010000169.1 GCA_905236265.1 uncultured Oscillospiraceae bacterium
CGCCGGACAGCGCCGTGCTGCTGCGGACCCAGACCAGCCCCATGCAGGTGCATGCCATGGAAAGCCGAACGCTGCCCCTCCGCATCATCGCCCCGGGCCGGGTCTACCGCAAGGACGAGGCGGACGCCACCCACTCCCCCATGTTCCACCAGATCGAGGGCATGGTGGTGGACAAGGGCATTACCATGGCCGACCTGAAGGGCACGCTGAACGAAGTGGTGAAAAGCCTCTACGGCGAGGATGCCCAGACCCGCTTCCGCCCCCACCACTTCCCCTTTACCGAGCCCTCCTGCGAGGTGGACGTGCAGTGCTTTGCCTGCAGGGGCAAGGGCTGCCCTGTGTGCAAGGGCGAGGGCTGGATTGAGGTGCTGGGCGCCGGAATGATCCATCCCAAGGTGCTGGAGGGCTGCGGCATTGATACCGACGTGTATTCCGGCTGGGCCTTCGGCATGGGCGTGGAGCGCCTTGCCATGATGCGCTACGGCATCAACAATCTGAAGCTCTGCTTCGAAAACGACGTGAGATTCTTAGAGCAGTTCTGAGCAAACGGGATGTCGAGGACGCCATCCCGTACCCAGCATCCGCAGGGGGCGGCGTCCTCGACGCCCCTGCTCTGATGAACGACGAAGAGAGGTATATACTATGATTTTATCCCGTAAATGGCTGGACAGATTCGTGGACGGTGTCTCTGCCGGTGAGCTTGACGATAAGGCATTCGCAGATGCGCTGACCCTCTCCGGCTCCAAGGTGGAGACGGTGGAGGATCAGTCCGCCGCTTTCAAAAACGTGGTGGTGGGCAGAATTCTGTCTCTGGAGCGCCACCCTGACTCGGATCATATGTGGGTTGCCCAGATTGACGTGGGCGAGGGGGAGCCGGTGCAGATCGTCACCGGAGCGTGGAACGTCCATGAGGGAGATCTCGTCCCCGTGGCAAAGCACAACTCCCTGCTGCCCGGCGGCGTGAAGATTACAAAGGGCAAGCTGAGAGGGGTCAAGTCCAACGGTATGCTCTGCGGATTGTCCGAGCTGGGTCTGGACTGGCGCGACTTCCCCTACGGCGTCATCCGTGCCGCCGCCCTGCTGAACAATTACCACCCCATCCCCGGTCAGCGCCCCTCCGTGCCCCAGGACGTACAGCCCGGACACAAAATCTACGGCAAGGTAGTGGCCGCAAGGGTTCTGGAATGCACATGCACCGCCTACAGCACTTACTCCCTGCATCTGGACACCGGCGCAGGGGAGGCGGAGACGGTCACGGACTGCCAGAATATCCACACCGGGGACATGGTGTGCTACAACACCGAGAGCGGGGCAGTGCTCACCCCCTCTGACCTTCACGCCCAGCAGAAGGAGTTTCCCAACTGCATTGAGGATGGCATCTTTATTCTCAACGAGGCAGGCGCTGCCCCCGGCAACGAGATTCCCGCCGTTCTGGGGCTGGACGACCATGTAGTGGAGTTTGAGATTACCCCCAACCGCCCGGACTGTCTGGGCGTGATCGGTCTGGCCAGAGAGGCTGCCGTCACCTTCGGCAAGCCGCTGAAGCTGCATCAGCCGGAGGTAAAGGGCAGCGGCGACAGCGTGCTGAACTGGGCAGATGTGGACATTCTGGACGGCGATCTGTGTCCCCGCTACTGCGGCAGAGTGGTGAAAAACGTGAAGATCGGCCCCTCTCCCAAGTGGATGCGGGAGCTGCTTCGTGCCAGCGGCGTGCGCCCCATCAACAATATCGTGGACATCACCAACTATGTCATGCTGGAGTACGGCCAGCCCATGCACTCCTTTGACTTCTCCTGCGTGGAGGGACACCACATCAATGTCCGCCGTGCCTTCCCCGGCGAGAAGATCACCACGCTGGACGGCAAGCCCCATGATCTGACGGACAATATGCTGGTCATTGCCGACGAAGTGAAGCCCGTGTGTATTGCAGGCGTGATGGGCGGGGCAAACAGCGAGATCACCGACGCCACTACCACCGTCTTCTTTGAATCCGCCAACTTCAACGGCGTATCCGTGCGTAAAACCGCCATGGCACTGGGAATGCGCACTGAGTCCAGCGCCCGCTATGAGAAGGGGCTTGACCCCATGAACACCCTCCCCGCTGTACAGAGAGCCTGTGAGCTGGTGGAAGAGCTGGGCTGCGGCGAGGTGGTAGACGGCGTGATCGACGTAGTGGCCCAGGACTTTGTGCCCACGCTGGTCAAGCTGGAGCCGGAGAAGATCAACGGCCTTCTGGGCACCTCCTTTACCCGTGAGGAGATGCTGCCCATTCTGGAGCAGCTCGGCTTTATCCTCACCGAGGGGGATATGCTGGTGGTTCCCTCCTGGCGCTCTGACGTGGAACATTATTCCGACATTGCCGAGGAGATCGCCCGCTTTACCGGATACGACAACCTGCCCACCACGCTGATGAAGGGGGAGACCACCCGCGGCGGGCTTACGCCCAAGCAGCGGGCGGAAAAGCTGGCAGGTGCCACCTGCCGTGGTCTGGGCTTCCACGAGATTATGACCTACTCCTTTATCAGCCCCGGCTATTACAGCAAAATCCGCCTCCCGGAGGACTCCCCCCTGCGCAATTCCATCCGTATTCTCAACCCTCTGGGAGAGGATACGTCCATTATGCGCACCACTGCCCTCCCCTCTCTGCTGGAGACGCTGGCCCGGAACAACCGGAACCACAACGCCAGCGCAAAGCTGTATGAGCTTGCCCGTATCTACTTCCCCACTGACCGGGAGGACGGCCTTGCAGAGGAAAAGCAGGTTCTGTCCATGGGCTGCTATGGCGGCGACGTGGATTTCTTCCGCTTCAAGGGCTATGTGGAGACGGTGTTCTCCGCCTTCGGCATCAAGAACGTCCGCTTCACCGCCTGCCGCAGCAATCCCACATGGCACCCCGGACGCTGCGCCGTGATGAGCATTGACGGGACGGAAATCGGCATTATGGGTCAGCTCCACCCTGTCACCGCCGAGAATTACGACATGGGTGAGGTCAACGTCTACGCCGCACAGATTAGCTTTGAGGCCATGCTTCAGGCTATGCCCGGCACTGTGGTCTATCAGCCTCTTCCCAAATTCCCGGCGGTGCAGCGGGACATCGCCGTGGTGTGCGCTCTGGAGCTGCCCGTGGCAGACCTTGAGGACACCATCCGCAGGGCGGGGAAGAATCTGGTGAAGGAGGTCAGGCTCTTTGACATCTACACCGGCATTCCCATCCCCGCAGGCAGGAAGAGCGTTGCCTTCTCTCTGAAGCTGCGCTGCGAGGATCACACCCTCACCGATGCTGAGGCAGACGGGGACATCAAGGCCATTCTCTCCGCACTGGAGCAGGAATGGAACGCTGTTCTGCGCTGAAAAAGACACAATAAGGGGGCTGCGGCATTTCACAGCCCCCCTTATGGTAAAACTCCTGCGAAAACCCCTTTACAGAACAGGCGTTCTGGTTTATAATAGCAGTAAGGTATCTTCCCTATCGGAGGTGTTCTCAATGGATGATTTTACCAGAAAATTTACTGTGCCCAAGGATTCTGATTTGAGCACCCGCGACATTCTCTCAGAGGTCTACCGCTCTCTGAAGGAGAAGGGCTATAACCCCATCAACCAGATCGTCGGATATATCCTCTCGGAGGACCCCACCTATATCACCAATTACAACAACGCCCGGACGCTGATCCGGAAGGTGGATCGTGACGAGCTGCTTCAGGATCTGCTGGAATATTATCTGGGGCTGAAATGACGCTGTGCCGGCTTGGCGATATGCTGAGCCGGCCATTTTTATGCCGTCTAAAATTCCCAAACCTCCCCTTCTCAGCCTGCCTTTTTCACGTCAATGTGAATGAAAGTCAAAAAAACCTTGCAACTGACCGGTGAATCGTGTATGCTGGTTAGGTCAGCAAGTGGGTACAATTCAATCATCATACGGAAAGGATGGCGGCATTTCTCCCACGCATGTGGCGGGAATGGCCGTCTTTTCTCTTGGGAAAGGTTTGCGATTCTATGAATATCAGTGAAATCTTCGGCTCTAACGTATTCAGCATTTCGGTCATGCGGGAACGCATCCCCAAAAAGGATTTCACCCGTGTCATGTCGGTGATGGAAAACGGCGGGCAGCTCTCCATGGGTACAGCGGACGTGGTGGCAAATGCCATGAAGGACTGGGCCATTGAGAAGGGCGCTACCCACTATACCCACTGGTTCCAGCCCCTCACCGGCACCACTGCGGAAAAGCACGACTCCTTTATCACCTATCCCGAAAACGGCAAGACCCTGCTGCAGCTCTCCGGCAAGCAGCTCATTATGGGCGAGCCGGACGCCTCCTCCTTCCCCACCGGAGGTCTGCGGGCAACCTCCTATGCCAGAGGCTATACCGCATGGGATATTACCAGCCCGGTATTCGTAAAGGAGTCCGGCTGCGGCGTGATTCTCTGTATCCCCACCGTCTTTGTCTCCTATACGGGAGAGGCGCTGGACAAAAAGACCCCCCTGCTGCGCTCTATGGAGGCGCTGAGCGTACAGGCTATCCGCATCGTGCGCCTGTTTGGCAACACCACCGCCCGGAAGGTCGTCCCCTATGTGGGCGCAGAGCAGGAGTATTTTCTGGTAGACCGGGACAAATACCTGAAGCGGAAGGATCTGGTCTACGCCGGGAGAACCCTCTTCGGCGCTCCCGCCCCCAAGGGTCAGGAGCTGGATGACCACTACTTCGGCCAGATTCGGGAGCGTGTGGGCAGGTTCATGCAGGATCTGAATATAGAGCTGTGGAAGCTGGGCATTCCCGCAACCACCCAGCACAACGAGGTCGCCCCCTCCCAGCATGAGCTGGCTCCCATCTATGCCACTGCCAATGTGGCGGTTGACCAGAACCAGCTCACCATGGAGACCATGAAGCGGGTGGCGCTGAAGCACAATCTGGTGTGCCTCCTCCACGAAAAGCCCTATGCGGGCATCAACGGCTCCGGCAAGCACAACAACTGGTCCATCAATACGGACGAGGGGGAAAACCTCTTCGACCCCGGCGAGGACCCCATCCACAATCTCCGCTTTCTGCTGGTGCTCTCCTGCGTCCTTGCGGCCATTGACGACCACGCCGACCTGCTGAGAGAATCCGCCTCTGACGTGGGCAACGAGTACCGTCTGGGGGGGCAGGAAGCGCCTCCCGCTATTATCTCCGTCTTTCTGGGAGACCAGCTGGACGAGGTGGTGGAGCAGTTTATCCACAACTCCGACCAGACCACGACGGAGGCCGGGGAGCTGCATACCGGCGTCTCCACCGTCCCGGTGCTGCACATCGACGCCACGGACCGCAACCGTACCTCTCCCTTCGCTTTTACGGGGAATAAGTTCGAGTTCCGCATGGTTGGCTCCGCCGACTCCATCGCCTCCCCCAACACCACCCTGAACGCCGTTCTGGCAGAGGCGTTCTGCAATGCCGCAGACGCTTTGGAGGGGGCAGAGGATTTCCAGCGTGCCTGCCGCTCCTACATCCGCTCCTCTATGGCACGTCACCAGCGGATTATTTTCAACGGCGACGGCTACTCAGAGGAGTGGGTGGCGGAGGCCAAACGCCGGGGGCTGCCTGTCATCAACTCCATGGTGGACGCAGTGCCGGTGCTGCTCCACGACGATGTGGTTTCCATGTATGAGAAATTCCGCATCTTCAACCGCACAGAGCTGGCCTCCCGCTCCGAGATCCGCTACGAGAACTACGCCAAGCGCACCCACATCGAGGCAAATGCCATGGTTCACATGGCCTCCAAGGCTTACATCCCCGCCGTCATCCGCTACACCCGCCAGCTCGCCAAAACCGTGCAGGAGCTGGACGCCATCGGCGTGGATGCCAGCGTGCAGCGGGGGCTGCTGGAGCAGGTCACCGGGCTGCTGAGGCAGGCCAGCGGCGCTCTTCACGAGCTGGAGACCCAGCTTGCCTCCATCACCCCGGAACGCGGCGTAGAGCAGATGGCCCACGCCTTCCACGACAGGATTGTTCCCTGTATGGACGCTTTGCGCACCCCCATCGACCAGCTGGAGCTGCTGGTGGATCAGGATGTCTGGCCCATGTTCAGCTACGGGGATATGCTCTTTGAGGTGTAATCTCCCCGGAAACAGAACTACCCATACGCTTTCGGGTCTGCCCCTTTGGGCAGCTCCGGCGTATGGGTATTTCTTATGCCGAAACAGTATGGAATTGCTCAAAACCGGGCGTTGAACAGGAACACACCCGCCAGAATCACCAGCATCCCCAGAAGCTTTCGCCGGTTCAGCTTTTCGTGGAGGATGAAGTACCCTGCCACCGCTATGAGGATATAGCTCATGGACTCCAGCACAGGGGCGGAGGACAGGGGCACATACCGCAGCGCCAGCATAGTCAGAATCGTGGAGAGGAAAAACATACCATAGGCCACGATGACATAGGGGTTGAGATACTCCCGGATGGGGGAGGAATAGGTCTTGTTTGCGGACAGCTTCAGCAGAATCTGTGATGCCACGGAAATCAGGATGGAGCACAGATACAGGCACACGGAAAACGCTTCTTTACTCATTGTCACTCACCATCAGGTATATCCCCACAAAAATCACCGCTGCGCCCAGCAGCATATTCCACCGTATCGTCTCCCGGAAGAAGAGCGCTCCCCACACCAGTCCCCACGCCAGAGACACAGGCCGGTTTGCATAGGCAACCGTCAGGGGCAGGCGCTTGAGCACCTGCTGCCAGACAATGGCATAGATGAAAATCAGCGCCAGCTCTCCCCCGTAGAGCAGGAAGAAAGGCAGGGAAAACAGTTCCTGAAG
>CAJOOV010000170.1 GCA_905236265.1 uncultured Oscillospiraceae bacterium
CTCAATCACTTTTTGTGTGGGATTGAAGAATGGGCAGCACTGGTACTGAGCCACTTTTGTGGAGAGGGATGCTTGCATCCCGTTTCTCTACCCATTGCATACACAGCAGGCTATGTCAAGGCCGCTTGCAGCGAGGCGTCAGCTGATGCCTTGACATTGGCTGATGGGTATGCTACCCATCCCGCAGAAATTGTGATTGACCCTAGTTTCCCCTAAAACGGCAGCTCCTCCGGCTCCTTCTCCGCCACCTCTCCGGTAAGCCTGCCCCGCAGGGCGCTGTAGCGCCGGGTCTGGCGGTCGTTTTGCACCATGCGGGAGAGAACCTCCTCACTGCCCACGGCGATAAAGAGATCCCTCGCCCTTGTAATGCCGGTGTAGAGCACGCCCCGGGTGAGGAGCATGGGCGCACCGCTGACGGCGGCAAGAATCACCGCCCGGTACTCGCTGCCCTGGGCCTTGTGTACCGTCATGGCGTAGGCCAGCTCCAGCTCGCTGAGCATGTCGGAGGTGTACTCCACCACCCGCCCGTCAAAGGACACCGTGAGGGAGCGCTCCCGCCCGTCCGCCTGACGAACCACGCCGATGTCCCCGTTAAACACGCCCAGCCCGCCCCGCAGGCCGTTCTCCTCCCGCCACATCACGTCGTAGTTGTTGTGAATCTGCATCACCCGGTCTCCGGTGCGGAAGGTGGTGCCGCCCCGCTTTACCTCACCCTTGTCGTCCCCCGGCGGGTTCAATGCCGCCTGCAGCGCCTGATTCAGGCTGGCAGTTCCGGTGACATATTTCCTTGTAGGGGAGAGCACCTGAATCTGGTCGGAGGGAATGCCCATTTTCCGGGGCAGGCGGTTTTTGCAAAGGTCAACAATGGTCTCCACGGCGCTCTCTCCCTGAAGCCGCCGCAGGAAAAAGAAATCGCTCCGGGCGGAGTTGGCAAGGGGAGGGAGAATGCCCTGATTCACCTGATGGGCGCCCATGACGATCTGGGACTGCTGCGCCTGACGGAAGATCTCCGTGAGGCGCACTGTGGGAATGACCCCGCTGCGAATCAGGTGGTCAAAGAGCTGACCCGGTCCCACGCTGGGGAGCTGGTCAGGGTCGCCCACCAGCACCAGACGGCAATCGTTCCCCACTGCCCGGAGCAGGGAGAACATCAGGGGAATATCCACCATGCTCATCTCATCCACGATTACCGCCCCCGCCTCCAGCGGGTCGTCCTCGTCGTGGGTGAAGGCCATGTCCCCTGTCTCCTGATCGAAGCCCGCCTCCAGCAGGCGGTGAATCGTATAGGCATCCGTGCCGCACAGCTCCCCCAGACGCTTTGCCGCCCGGCCTGTGGGGGCGGCAAGGCTGGTCTCCAAACCCATATAGTCAAACAGGCTCAAAATGCCCTTCAGCGTGGTGGTCTTGCCGGTGCCGGGGCCTCCGGTGAGGAGAATGACCTGCTTTGCGGCGGCAAGCTCCACCGCCTGACGCTGCTGGCTGGCATAGGAAATGCCCTGCGATTCCTCCACCCTGCGGATCAGGTCATCCAGCCCCTGAGGGGGCAGGGGCTGGCGCTGCGCCATCTCCCCAAGGCGCTGGGCGATATACACCTCCGCCTCATAGAGATCTGCCCGGTATACCGCATTCAGCCCCAGCACCGGCTGGCGCACCACCTGCATCCGCACTTCCAGCCGTTCCAGCGCATCCTCCAGCAGCTCCTGAGAGATGGGCAGGTCAGGGTCGCTGTTCAGCAGCCGGGCGGCGGCGGGGAGGAGCTTGTCCTCCGGGAGAAACACATGGCCGTTGTCCAGATTGTGGCTCAGGGTGTACAGCACTCCTGCCTCCACCCGCTGGGGGTCGTCGGCGGCGATGCCCACCGCCTTTGCCACCCGGTCAGCGGTGGCAAAGTCCACCTCCAGCTCTCCCCGCAGCACCACATAGGGGTTGGCGTGGAGCACATCCAGCGCACCGGGGCCGTAATACCGCCACAGTCTGGATCCCAGCTCCACCGGGAGGTTGTGGAGGCTGAGAAATTCCAGAAGGCTGCGCATACCCGCCTTCTGGATGAACTCGGACTGAATCGCCCTTGCCTTCTTTGCCGTCAGCCCCCGTACCTCCGTCAGCCGCTCCGGCTGGGTCTCGATAACGGTGAAGGTATCCGCCCCGAAGGCGTCCACCAGCCGCCGTGCCATCTTCTCCCCGACACCCCGGATTACGCCGCTGGCCAGATAGCGGTAAATGGCGTCAGCGCCTGTGGGCAGGCGCACCTGCACGCTCTCCGCCTTGAACTGCTCCCCGAAGGAGGGATGGGTCATCCAGCTCCCCTCCACCGTCAGCAGCTCCCCTGGGCCGATCTGGGGCATGGTACCCACCACGGTGAAATGGTCTCCGCCGCCGGAGACCCGGAGGACGGTATACCCGTTTTCGTCGTTGTGGAAGATCACCGCCTCGGCGGTGACCTCCAGCTGCTCCGTGTCCTCATGCTCTGTCCCGGTAGAAAATGGCATACCCTGTCCTCCTCTCTCTGCCCTCTTTCAGATGTTTTTACAGCAGCGCCGTCACGCCCCCGGTGAGCATCCCGATAATCAGCCCCGCAGAGGCTACCCCCGCCGCAATGGGGGGCAGCGCCTGCTTCCAGTGGATGCCGAACAATGCCGCCACCAGTCCCCCTGTCCACGCCCCGGTGCCGGGGAGGGGAATCGCCACCAGCACAAACAGCCCGAAGAGCTGGTAGCGGTCCAGCAGGTGCTTCTTGCTCAGGGCCTTGTTCTCCATTTTGGTGACAAAGCGGTTGAGCACCTCCGCCTTGGTGCGCAGAACGTGAAACAGCCGCTGGATAAATACCACAATCAGGGGAACGGGGAGAATATTGCCCGCAATACAGGTGAGGATGGTGGGCACCAAGGGCAGCCCCAGCCCCACGCCGATGGGGATTGCGCCTCTCAGCTCCATGACCGGAACCATAGAGGCAAAAAACACAAACAGATATTTCCCTGCAAGGGTTTCGGTGAGCCAGTCAAACATATCTCTTCTCCTAACCGTCTATCTCTGCTCCAGCAGGGGCTTTAAAAACCGTCCCGTATAGGAGTCGTCACACGCCGCCACTGTCTCCGGCGTTCCGGCGCACACCAGCGTGCCGCCTCCCTCGCCCCCCTCGGGGCCAAGGTCAATGAGCCAGTCCGCCGTTTTAATCACGTCCAGATTGTGCTCAATCACCAGCACGGAGTTCCCCGCCTCCACAAGGCGCTGCAGCACCTCAATGAGCCGGTGGACATCCGCCGCATGAAGCCCGGTGGTGGGCTCGTCCAGAATATAGAAGGTGCTGCCTGTGGACGCCTTGCTCAGCTCCGTGGCCAGCTTCACCCGCTGCGCCTCGCCGCCGGAGAGGGTGGTGGAGGACTGCCCCAGCTTGATATAGCCCAAGCCCACGTCATACAGGGTCTTGATCCGGTTGTACAGGCGGGGCAGGGGCTGGAAGAAGTCCATGGCCTCCTCCACGGTCATATCCAGAACCTCCCAGATATTCTTCCCCTTGTAGTGTACCTCCAGCGTCTCCCGGTTATAGCGCTTGCCCTTGCACACCTCGCAGGGCACATAGATGTCCGGGAGGAAGTGCATCTCGATCTTCACCAGTCCGTCGCCGCCGCAGGCCTCGCAGCGCCCGCCACGGGTGTTGAAGGAAAACCGTCCCGCCGTATAGCCCCGGCTCTTTGCGTCCGGGGTGGAGGCAAACAGGTCACGGATGTCGGAAAACAGTCCGGTGTAGGTGGCAGGGTTGGAGCGGGGGGTTCTGCCGATGGGGGACTGGTCGATACAGATCACCTTGTCCAGATACTCCTCCCCCTCCAGTGCGTCGTGCCTGCCTGCACGGGTCTTTGCCCGGTTCAGGTCGGCGGCAAGGCGCTTGTGGATGATCTCGTTCACCAGAGAGGACTTCCCGGAGCCGGAGACCCCGGTGACCACGGTAAAGGTGCCAAGGGGCACGGACACGTCGATATGCTGCAGATTGTTTTCCGCGCAGCCGAAGAATTTCAGCTGCTTCCCGTTCCCCTTCCGGCGGGTCAGGGGCACGGGGATCCGCTTTGCCCCGGAGAGATACTGCCCCGTGACGCTCTCCGGGCAGTCGATGA